>VGTI01000083.1 GCA_016874735.1 Deltaproteobacteria bacterium | reverse complement strand
TTTTTGCTGTCGCATCGCTCGAGCCATAAGCGCCTCAGTTAAGGCACCGAAATCACAGGACGGGGGTCCCCGTTCTTACTAAAATGGCATCGGCACACCGGGGGATAACTTTAGGTAGGTATTTAAGTCGCTGAAACGACTGCTCAAACGGCGCTGAATTCCGCCACCGTGATTGGCTGAAGGAGCTGAGATTTTGGGGAGTTGGACTATCTTTGCTATAGGTGCTCGTTAAGCCGAGCTACAGTCGCCAACAATCAGAGGTCAATTTTAGGTAGTAATCCGCTCAATAGCCGCTTTAAAAAGTTCCGGTGACCACGCCTCTAGTGACCTTTGATCCGGCAAAAAGCGCTGCAGGTCGCTTTTGGCTGCATCAATGTCTAGCTTTTCTAACCGCGCAAGAGCCCACGACCGAAAGGCCGGAGCAGTAAAGGCCTCCTGCCTCAGCAAGTGGCCGGACTCGCGCAATTTAGCTTCGAGGTAAGCAAGGTTTGGTTTCACCCCTCGACCGACATACCAAAGCAGATCGTAGAAGTCGCGTCCCTTTACGTTGGTGATGCGGTCGCGGCAAAATGTTGCATGTAACTTTCCTGCAAACAAACTCGGCAGATCAAATGTCGTGACAGTAAATGCCTGAGGCCAGAAGAATTGCTTCACTTCTGTCGCAAAACCAAGAGCAGGCGACGTATCTACCTCAAACTTAACTTGCAAAAGCTCACCCTTGGTCGCCCGAAAAGGCGACCCGATCTTAATCAGGTGGACGAGTGTATCGGCTTTAACGAAAGCTGATTCGGTACTGGTTTGCGTCTTTTTAGCCTTAGTCTCTACATTAGCCTCAAAGCCATATGCAGCCAGCTCCTCTCGGACGCCGCTGCAATACGAGGCCAGCTTAAAGCGAGCATCTGAACGAAGAAGCGTGAAGTCTAGGTCCTCAGAAAAGCGATCCAAGCCGTACAGTATTCGCAATGCAGTACCACCGTAAAAGGCTGCATGCTCGAAGAATTTAGCACGCCACAAACCAAGTAAGGTGATTTCCTGTATGATCTCTCGAAGGGCATCCTTCTCTTGCTCTGGGGTCTTTGCTCGATAAGATTTGACGCGATCTACGATGATATCGTTCATGAACCTAGCCTTTTTGCCAGTAAAGTCGTGAGAACTTTGACGCACCTTTTGTGATAAACACTCTCGATTTTGCGCATGCGACTTAGAGAGTAGACATGGCGCCGATCTAAATCGAGACGCAGATCGTGAGTCAAATAGTCGTCCATAGCTTCTGTCGAGTTTAGATCCTTACGGCGCCAGATTATGTCTACAATGGCTTTTTCTGGTGTTGCGATCTGATAGGGTTGCGTTGGACTGAGTTCCACGCGGCGGATACCCACGCTATATAACCGTGCCGGCAACGGCTCATAACTGAATACACCCACCGGAGTATCGAACTGCTTGCGTCTGCCGAGTGTCATGCAAGTCACTGCGTGCACCCGCTCGGGAATAAGTCCGTACATGCCCAGCGCATAATGCTGCGACACGTATGACGGTCCGTACACCATATTGGCGAGAACCGGCAGACTGTAGGGAGCATCACCGCGAACATAGAGCCCCTTCTTGACCCTGACCAAAGAACCGGACGCAATTAGACTGCTGATCTTATTGCGGGGGAACTTATAGTGCCGCAGCAAATAAATCAATAAATTATAATCAATTTCGCTGGTTATGGCTTCCTTTAGAGGGTCTCGCATGATTTAATAGCTTCCAGTATGTTGCCATTTTATCAACATAGTGACAAAAAATTAGATAAGACATCTTAGCCGGTATGTGGACAAAAAATCAACATACCAGTCAATTCAGATGAAGCATCTTTGCCACTGATACCAGCAGCGGCCAGCGGCGTCGGTTGTTTACTGCATCAGGGGGCGGTCAAGGCGATCCACTAAGGTTTCGCGTTAGCGAATACCGCCGCTAAATCCGTTTGGATAAGCAAATTGCATCGAATATTATCCCCTCGCTCTTTGACAAGTAAGGTACGGGTTCGATGCCCAAAACATGGCATCGGTAAAAACCTTATTGTTGTGTCGAGTGTACCTGTGCGTAGCTACACTCACCCCGCGCTAACGCGGATTAAAACTGACACAACTTTCTAGCGTACAAATCATTTTAGACCCTGGAACGGGGTTGCTCGCTGCAAGGCGGGTATCGGACGTGGAGTCCACATAAGACCAGCTTAGCGAAGCGAATCTGGCAAGGACGGCGAAGCGTCAAAAAAGACGAGAAAGCGAGAAGCTTCGGCTTCAAGCAAGTATCGGAAGCCTTACCCCTTTAGGGGTAGCGGTAGTTCACCTGATTGGACGAGAGTGACGTCACATTCCCGTCCGAATCGCTTCTGATGGTATTCAGTACACGAGTTTGCCATGAAGGCGCCAGTTCTAGGCTGAACCGCTTTTATTGGTGAGATCTATGCCAGTCTGGGAAGTGCTGGCACCGCTAATTTGCCGCTAATCGATCGGCGCCGTCGTTCCAAAACCGACCTTGTTATACATAAATTACACGATATTGACATCGATCGTTGTTCCGTTTGACTTCAAAAGTGATGGTTAGGAGGTCGGTATGTCAGTCAAAGTTTCTCCAAAGTTTCAGGTGGTAATCCCGGAGGCTGTCAGGGTCGCGATCGGCGTTACCCCAGGTTCACGCATGGAGGTCATCGCAAAGGGCAAGGTCGCATACCTAGTACATGTCCCCGATGGGGCTGAATTGCAACTAGCTCTTGCTGGAAAGCTAGATCAAGCCAAATTCCGCGATAAGAAGGATGAACTGCTACCACCCACGCCTCACACGCTCTGGCGAGCGCGCTCCGTTATGGGTGGAGTTTCGTGCTTCACCGGACGGGTAACCCCGCCCTCCACACCTGAGGACGGTTCCCGCCCCGTGACAAAGCCTGTCAAAGCATAATTCAAGATCACGCGTGCAGCATTCACGTCCCGGTCAAGTCTGAGCCCACAGCTTGCACATGAATGCGTGCGCTCAGACAGTGCCTTTTTCTGGACCACTCCGCATCCGGAGCAGCTTTGCGATGGCTTGACCTTCCTGGTTGGTATTTCGATGTAGGGAATACCAGCGTCTGCCGCTTTGAATTCCAATAATGCGAAAAACTTGCCAGGGGACGTATCAAGAATGCTGCGATTCAACCCTTTCTTATGTGCTCCACCGTGGGCTGTCATGCCCTTGATGTTCAGAGCCTCTGTGGCTACGAACCTGGACTCGCGCAATATGCGAGCACTGGTCTGGTGCAAAAAATTGTCCCGCTGATTAGCCAGCCTCTCATGGCACGAGACCAGCTTCTGCTTGGCTTTGGACCTGTTCTTGGATCCTCTCTTTTTGCGGGATAACTGACGCTGCGCTTTCTTTAGTTGGCAGTCGTACTTTTTAAAGTGACGCGGATTTTCGATGAGATACTGGGCGTTATCTTCAGTAACGACGGTCACAAAGGTGGCAGTACCCCAGTCAATCCCGACGGCCGCTTGGCCACTAGCGCGGTGTGGCCGCAGCGTCGCAAAGGTGATCGATGCAAACCACTTACCGCTGGCCTTTCTTATGATCTCAACAGTCTTAGGTTGGCCTGGATCACGGTTACTCTTGGCCTGATCCATAAACCTAGGCCGTCCACGTACTTGTAAATTGCCAACTCCACTAAGGTGCAGAGTGCCATGTACGTAATCCGCATTAGGCTTGAACTTCCAGCCATCCCCATGCGCTGCATATCCCCAGCCTTTAAAGCGATCGAAAGCCTTGAACCTTGGGAATCCGGGAGCAGCCTCTCCCGCCTTCACACGCCTAAAAAATGCCTGAAACGCCCTCTCAAGGCGCCGCAAAGTCACTTGCTCTGACTGGGCATTAAGGGCGGCATATGCCGGGAATTCAGCCCTGAGCTGTGTCAGCTCTTTGGCTTGGTCGTAGTAGTTGAGGCTCTTACCGCAGCGACGATAAGCATCAATGCGCTGCTCCAGTGCCGCGTTGTAAAGGCGCTGATGGAGACGAATAACCTCGACCATCTTATTGCCCTGTTTGGTCGAGGGGTAAATGCGGTATGTAACCTTGCGCTTGACCTGTTCCATAACGACAAAAACTACGAATTTGGGGACTTAAATACGTCGGCAAGGTGGATACTCTCATGTCTTTAAAAACATTGCGAGCGACCTAATTCTCATCAAAATAAAACTACAGCATTGCCCCATCATGGACCGCTCACTTCGCTTTGCGAAGCTCACGGTGTTTCGGCCTTCACCACCAACCAAGCCTCAGAACCTAAAGCGTCCTACGGTATGGTTGGAGTACTGGCCGACTTCCCGATAGAATGGCTGACGCGCGGTAAACGTCTGACTAGCTGCCAGCGCTATATGGACAAAAGCCATATCGTCGGGGTGCCGTCGCTCGTAGTTTTTGAAGTTTGCCGCAAGGTAACCACGAGGGTATCTGAAGATGAGTCCCTCCGAGTTGCCGCTTGGCTCAGGACGTTTGGGAATTTAAATCTCAGTGATGAGGTTGCTCTCCACGCCGTCGACCTTTCGATCGCGTATAAATTGGGCATGGCCGACAGTCTTGTTTTAGCCCATGCAATTAGAGAAAATGCGCAGCTCGTTACCTTAGACAATGACTTCTCTACGATCAAAGACGTAGTCGTTATTCGAGCTTGACTCCTAAAACGTCAACGCTAAAAATTGCATCGCAGAAGTTTCAGCTAGCCACCACTGCGCCGCTAGCAGCCGCATCCCTATCAGCGCCGCCACTGGTATTTGAGATGGGGATTGGGAATCTTATTGGTACTTGGCGATGTTGTCGGCTGTACACAACCTGTAAGATCCAGAGCAGGAGCATCCTGCCACCGCTCGACATTTGACAGCTGCACCGGACCAATCAACTCATTAGCGTCGTTGACGACTAATTTGGATGCATACGCAGTCGTCATTTATTTTCAGGTACGCGCCTCCCGTACCTCCGTGCACGCGCCATTGACGCTCAGGCACCAAAGCCCCCATTCCAATGTTGCTGCTGCCGCATGTCATCGTAAGAATTGCTCAATACGACAAGTAATCCACTAACGGTAAATTCGATTGCATCGGCATCGCATCAACGTAATTCCAACCAATTAATAAAGTAAGCGGTGCTGTTGCCGCTGACTTTGATAAATTTGTAATAATGACCTCTCGGCACTAAGACCAAAAGTTGATCATGATTGTCGGCGTATATGACCGCCTGGATAGCGCCTCGTCGACGCAACATTTTTCACACAAACACCGTCTTGAAGCACGGTGCAGACAAGCCTCGCTCTCGGGAGTGCGTCCCCTATCTAGTCACATTCATTAAACAGAGCCTTTTTTCTAGCCTGCAAATCGCCCCCAGAACCTATTAAATGAACAATCGACATAAATGGAACCACTACCCTGCAGATAAACAAGCCAAACCGTATCTCCGGCATTTAGATAGGTGCTGGTTACCCCTTGAAAGGGGTCCCATGTATTCGCCTGTTTGTACTGTACGAAATGGTTAAAGCCGGTGCCATTTTTATAAAATGCAACGCGAAGATCACCACTCGCGGCATTTGGCATAAGTAAATTGAATCCAAATTGGTAAACACCAGAAGCTGGTGCTGTGAATTTGCCATCGGTGCTGTTGTAAGCATTGCCAATATTAGTAATTACAGTCTCCCAAATGATGCCGTTTCCAGGATTTATAGTATTTGAGCAAAGTTTTGCTTCAAAGAAGGTTTGACCGGGAGTAGAAACGTTACCATTGCTACTAATAGCCATGCGAAACAGGCCGGAAGTGTCGTCCTGGATTACGTAGGCGCTATTTGTGTCCCCTCGTATCCCGGCGCGCCATTGTCTTGACCCATTGCTAGAGACGTAGCCAAGGTTTGCCGAGGTGCCAGAAGAGTAGATGTGCATGAGGTCGACTGGAGATGTCGTCCCGATCCCAACGTTGCCGGATGCTTGGATGTTTAAAAGGTGCTGATTCCCGTAAAATCCTAGGCCAATGCGATTCGCGGTACTTCCCGCGCCCGCATAGTTGAAACTGATTTCGTAGGCATTGTTTAGTGAATTGGCGTTTCCTACAAGCATGGCTTTGTAGGTTTGCGTGGAGTCGACAGCGTTTAGTGCCCAGGCCGGATGGGAAGCACCTGAAGTTCCAACAATGGTGCCGTTTGCTCTTATTGCTCCTGCGACGTCGAGGTTGAAACCTGGCGCCGTAGTTCCAATCCCGACGTTGCCATTCGCCCTCAGGCTCATGACCTTACTAGTGTCTGCTGCGCCGGCGCAGCGCGCTAACGCATTGTTTGAGGACCCTGGACCTAAGAAACTCTCACATGCTGCGCCGGCGCAGCTAGCATTTAGCACCTCGGAGGTGTTCCTTTTAATTTTTGAATTCCGTCACAATCAAACTACGGATGCCAAAACCAGCGGAATCATTGTGCCAATTCTCTGTCCCGGAACGCGTCGCATATTGCACTCTTACCACGTGTGCCCCTGCGGCTACAGACATGATGCAGTCCATGTGCATGGGCCGATAATTCCAACCTGAATGTTCGCCAAGTTGCGCTCGACAATTTGTGGGTTCAACGTCGTCCACAACTACACGGTACTCGGTGAGTGTCGTGGCACTTGAATGCTGGCAGCGGCTGATATTGGCCACGACCCAAATAGTTGAATTGTCAGTGGATACGGATACTGCCATGTCGGTCGGTAAGCTTGCCCATGAGGTTGACGAGCCCGATTCGGTTGCTGGGGCCCAAGTTTGATTCACCAATTGCTGAGTCACGCCCTGAGCGCGGACCTTCCCTGCTACGTCCAGTCTCTGTTGGGGAACTGTCGTTCCGATCCCGACGTAGCCGGAGTTCGTAAATCTGACTCGCTCAAAACCATCGTTGTAAAACGCAAAATCACCGCCACCAGTCTGAGTGACAAGAGTGAGAAACATGCCGGTGTCGCCGTCGCTCGCAAATGTATACCCGAGGTTCGTTGTATTATCTGCGGCCACGGGTAAGCCCTTGGACGCCCTAACTCCACCTACCACCTGCAGGGTTCCTGCCGGAGCGGTCGTACCAATGCCGACGTTGCCGCTGGACGTCAATCGCATTCGTTCAACAGCATTAGTGTAAAACTCAACTTGGCCGTCACCATCGCTGAACATACCAGAGTCGTTGTCCCCTGGGCTGGAGAACGCGTAGCCTTTGTTACTTACACCATTAGCGCCCGGCGCTCCTCCTAGCGCTCTCACGCCACCCGCGACATCAAGGCTGGTCGATGGCGCCGTGGTCCCGATCCCGACGTTGCCGTTTTTCAGAATCGTCATGTTGACTTGACTGGTATTTGAAATCGCACGAAAGCTGTCATCTGTATGACTATCGAAACCCATTAGCTGGCCATCAGTCTGTTTCATCAGGAAAGAATAGTTGTTATCTACGATTACATGGCCGCCAGTGACTCTAAGCTTCGCATCGGGGTTCGTAGTCCCAATCCCGACGTTGCCAGACGGGGAAACGATCATCCTAGTCGCGCCCACGGTTTGGTCCCAAAAAGCTAAATATCCCGGTCCGTATGAGTGAGCAGAGCCTGTAACAGCGAGTTGGTACTGATGACTGCCTGAGCTATTGCCGATCATAATCTGCGTAGAATCAGTTGATACTGAAGAAACTTCTAGATTAGAGATTGGCGCCGTTGTCCCAATCCCCACGTTACCGCTCGTGATCAGATTACCACTCGTATTGACTCCCGTAGATCCAGCTATAATCCCCGAGGTGATGGCATTACCCGAAACTTTGCCCGCAGTCATAATCGCTGCGAGTTTAGTGTCAGCAATCGCCGCTGTCGTAGCGATATCATCGTCGGTGATCGAGGCATCAGTGATCGTGCCACCGCTGCCGCCAGACACGGCGCTGGCGGTCGCTAGGGAGCCTAGCCCCAAGGTCGTGCGCTGCGCGGCTGCGTCGGCGTCGTCTAGTAGTGCTTTACCTGCTGATGTCAGCGTATAGGTGGACCACGTATCTGTGGCGGTGCGCTCGACCCCACCCGTGGTGGTAAGGCCTTCGACCGCAGCTAGGTCGTTGGCTAGAGCTAGCGTCACGTTACCTGACGCGGTGATCGGCCCACCGCTGACCGTGATACCCGAAGCTGGTGCCGTCACTCCCACGCTGGTGACACTGCCAGTGGCTCCTGACACCCAGCCTAGATTACCAGCACCATCGGTCTTCAGCACTTGTCCCGCTGAGCCGTCCGTTGCGGGGAGTACCCAGATCTTATTAGCACCTATGGCATCAGGCGCTTTGAATCCGACATAATTCGTGCCGCCGGCAGCGAGTTCCGTAAGGCGTACCTCGCCCGTGTTACCCGATGCTGTGCCGTAAGGCTTGGCATCGTAGCCTGCTTGCGCGTTACTAGAGAGGCTCGTAAATGCACCCGTGTTGGGTGTCGTCGCACCAAGTGCGCCAGGAGCTGCCCAATTAGTTGTGGGTAACGCCGCACTCTGCCACGTCGTTCCGTCCGAGGTGAGGACGTTACCACTAGAGCCCGGAGCTACCGTTTGCATGGCGGAGGTGCCGTTACCCAGGATCACATGGTTTGCCGCAAGGGAGGTGGCGCCAGTACCGCCGTTAGCCACGTTTAAAGTACCCGCAGTGATGAGAGCGGCACTATGCGGCGGCAGGTCAGACGGCGCCAAACTATCGCCAGCTGCCACGCGACCGTACGCATCAGTGGTCACTTTGGCGTAAGTGCCTGCTGTACCCACCGTCGCTAAACTCACAGTCGCAGTGCCCGATGCAGTGGCCACAGCTACCCCAGCACCCTGAGCGACATTGCTCACTTTGCCGTTAAATGCGGCGTATTCCGTATTCGATATTAAACCTGCCGTTACACTTACGGCAGACGCTAGCGGGATATTAAGCGTGTGGGTATCACTCGCTGATGACCACGCAGGTGCTGTACCCGAGGTACCGGGAGGAGCCAAGGTCTGCGTATTACCTGTCTGACCGTTAAACGAGTTTAGGCCTGAGCCCGACACTCCAAGCGCCACGGCACTGGAGCCGTCCCAATACTTGATCTGATTCGTGGTGGCGTTAAACCAGGTCTTGCCCTTATCTGCACCTGTAAGACCCGCAGGATCTGTCGCATAAACACCAAGACCCAGCATCTTCGATGCAGCTAGCTGCACGTTACCGGTGTTACTGATGTTGAATGCACCGGCGTCCAAGGCACCAGCGAGAGTGTCTCCACCTTTATTAAGAGGGCTGTAGCCTAGTGCATTCTGTTTACCATTAAATGTGATCCAATCACTCGATGATATATAGCCGTTACTGGACGCACTGGCTTGCGTGATGCCAATCGCACCACTGACTAGACCGTAGGTGATGGGAGCAGCAGCACTCAGCGCCCCACGAGCACGCGCATCGCTGTAGTAAAGACTGGTGCCACTCTCTGCAACCGACGCTGTGGTCAGCTCCTGCCAAGTCTTATCGCCACGGTAGTATTGAGAGCCGGTACCGGGGTTGACCGCGTTCTCTTTGCCAGCTAACGATGCGCTTAGGCCTGCGATCTTACTCTGAACTATGCCTGCTCCAGCGGCTATATCGCTGTCACCTATAGCAGCGGCGCTGACAGCACCGGTAAGTCGACCCTGAGCGTCCACAGTGATGTTAGCCCTGGTGTAGCTACCAGCTGCCACCGTCGTGGCGCTTAGTGCAACGGTTGCTGTGCCACTGGCTGTAGATACCGAGATGCCAGTCCCCTCGACCACTTTGCTGACACCGGCACCGGAGACTCCAAGAGCCACGGCAATGGAGCCGTCCCAGTACTTGATTTGGTTGGTGGTGGCGTTAAACCAGGTCTTGCCTTTATCTCCGACGACTAGTCCCGCTGGGTCACTAGCATGATTGCTGAGACCCAGCGTCTTCGACGGTGCCATCTGCACATGGCCCAGGTCAGTCAGGTTATAGCTACCGGCGCTCATCGCTCCAGCGAGAGTGTCACCTGCTTTATTCAACGGGGTGTAACCTAAAGACTGCGTGATGTCACCCGCGGGAATCGCTCCGACTGTGACCACACCACCAGTCGTTGTTTGCTTCAAATACTGTCCTGTGCCACCAGTTGCACTGAGATTGGTACCCGTGCCACCACGAGCGACAGGTAACGTGCCTGACACCTCTAACGCGAGATCGATCGGAGTCCCACTACTCGCACTCGTAATCCGTCCTGCGCTGTCCACCACCACCGTAGCCCGTGCATACGTACCAGCACTCACTCCCGTGGGTGCAAGACTAATCGTGCCCGCAGTAGTAATCGTGCCGCCATTC
>VGTI01000082.1 GCA_016874735.1 Deltaproteobacteria bacterium | reverse complement strand
GCAAGTAGATGTGACGATGATATCGTCCTGGCTCTATGCTGGTTACGATAAGACGGCAGCATTAGCCGCGAGCTTAGTCTCCTTACTGAACGATGATCCTACGCCGACGGCCGTCATTGGAATCACGTCACTCTCGGGGAATTATTTCCCAGCCTCTTGTGATCCACGGGAAGATCACATTGCCAACAAGGTCGATGACACATGGAACAGGCGCGTGATCAACCTGTGTGAGCTAGGAAAATTTGGCCAAATCGATGATCTAGCCGGCGATTATGCCAAGACCTGCCGGGTCGATGTTGATTTCAAAGTGATGGCATTCCTCCGTGGCATCGGCGCCGCGAAGGAGGGTAAGCCGGCAATGCTACATGAATATCAGCCGATCTGCGGGACGGGTGCAGCCGTTTTGCAATTTTAGACCGGACTTACAACCTAAGCCATCTTCAAACACCCGTAACTACGGGTGTTTTATTTTTTCCTAAAGCTTTTACCCAAAAATGGCGAAGAAGTAATTGTAAGGCGATGAAACAAACTCACGAACGCACCTCGTGCGGAGCAGTGAACTGGCCGCACAAAACAGCGAAGGAAAACCGGATATTCGCCTCGGGAATAGCCTGCGCTCATGAGGTAGGAGGTAGGACATGATGACGCACACGCGTCCTAATCAGCACGATGAAGTACCCAGGCGAGGATGCCCGCCGTAGCTACTTTAGCTGAAGCAGCTGTGCTGTGGATGCCTCAACCGGGTAACGACGAACTAACCGATACTCTCACGTGAATGACACGCAAGAGCAAAAAGCTGGGAGGTACGTATGCTGCACTGGTGCTCTCACACCCGATTACACGCGGGTTGCCCACCTTAAGATTGTGGGCGCGGGCGTAAGTTTAAATAAACGACGGCTCGCTGAAATTCAAATAGCACATTAAGGCAATGAAATAATTTGCCAAATTCGCCACGAATATACAGACGCGGATAGGATGCCGCTGAACCAAATATAACGCGCCCCCTCCACCGATGAGGGGGCTTTCTTTTTCACCAATAACTATCGATACCAATAGATTTTAAACAGATTTTAAATATTTTTTCACTAGAGCTAAAGCCATGGCCGTTTACGTCCGAAAGACCTTGCGAGCGCCCCATGTCGGGAGCACTTGGCAGGAGTTCTTATGAGTGTCGAAATGCTGCTACTAGGTTTGGTGGGCATTAGCTTGAGCCTTGTTGTCGGTTACCTACTTGCTAGTAACCTCAAACGCTCGAGCGCCTTCCGCATGGAAAATGACTACCGGAATGCGCAGCACGCCTTGGAAGAGGTACTGCAAAAAAACGGCCACCTGGAGAGCAACGCTAGCAACCTAACGCAACAGTTGCAGCTGACACAGATTGAGGTTCAGAGACTCACCATCCTGGCCGAGGCGGCGAAGACGGCACGATCCGAATCGACCACCGAAATGAGTAGCCTCAATGACAAACTCATGCAAGAGCGTGAGATGCGCCATGCCGCGGAGAAAACAAACAGCACCCTGCAGACGCAATTAGACGAACGAAACGTCACCATCGAACAATTAAAAACCACAGCAGCGGAACTCCGTGATAAATGCGAACGCGAGCGCTTACAAAACGAACACCAATTCAATCTGAACCGTGATTTGAGCAACCGCGCCATGGAATTCGAAGTGCGGGCTGCCGAGAGTCACAATAAGTACCTCAGTGCCGAAGAGCGTTTGACGGAAGTGCGTATCGAAATGGACAACCTTATGAGCCGCCATCAAGCACTGCTTGCCGAACAGTCGGAGCTCAGGACAAGGCTAGCAGAACGCGAGCGGCAACATTCCGAACGCCTGACCATGTTTGAAGACCAAAAACGCGCACTAAGCGACCAATTTAGATTACTGGCTAACGACATTCTTGACAGCAAGGTCAGGATCCTCCACGAGACGAACACCGCTAACCTCGGCACGCTCATCGGCCCGTTCCAACATTCGATGGAACAGTTTAAGCGCGAGGTCAGTGACATCCACTTTCGCCAGACCACGCAGCAGGGTGAACTTAGGCGTGAACTCGAGACACTGAAAGAGATGAACATAAGGTTTACCAAAGAGGCTCAGGAGCTGAGCCTTGCCGTCAACGGTCAGAAAAAGATGCACGGCCACTGGGGCGAGTTAGTACTCGACAGTGTCTTGGAGCGATCTGGTCTAGTTCGCGACCGTGACTTCAAACGTTTTGTGACTATGCATCACGAGAGTGGCCTCCGCGTACCCGATGTGGTGGTTAATCTTCCCGAACACCGCCAAATCATCATTGATGCAAAATTATCCCTAACTGCCTACACGCGCTATGTAAACACTAATTCTGAGGGCGACAGGCAACTAGCACTCAAGGATCATGTCAGTGCGCTTAAAAATCGTATCAATGAGCTCTCTAGCCGTGAATACCATAAGGTAGACGGCGTCAAATCACCGGACGTGGTTATTTTATTTGTACCCATTGAATCGGCATTTGTTGAGGCTGTGAAGGCAGATCCAGATCTATTTAGTGAGTCGGTGCAGCTGAACGTGTTGGTAGCCACTCCAACCACCTTACTCACCTGCCTCAACATAGTAAAACAAATCTGGCGCTTCGAAGAACACAGTCGTAGCACAGCTCAGCTAGTGCGGAGATCAGAGCTCTTATTTGATAAAGTGCGCGAATTTCTGCAGTACTTCCACGACATCAAAAAGTCCCTCACCAGGGCGTCTGAGGCCTATGATCACGCCGAAATGCAGCTTACCCAAGGTAATGCCAACGTCATCAGCCAACTCCAAGACATGAAACGACTAGCTCCTTCTATCAAGCAGGAGCTGCCATCCTATTTTACGGATACAGCTGACCCAGCGTCGCAACAGTTGAGCGACTCCATGCCTAACGGCAGTACGCCGAAAAAATCCAGAGATGCGGCTTAACTTTGAGTTGCCTCGTCAAGGATTCCGGAAAATCTGGTATTATGGATAAAAAAACCAAGGGTTCACGATGCGGAAGCGTTTTTTTATCCTCTTAGTCACCTTACTCTGCCACTGCGCCCATTTTGCTCAAGTGAACGGTACTAAACCGCAGGGCGACCAGTCATTTGCTCTTAGCTATGATCAGGTGGGCTATCCGGCGCTTGGCGGTAAGTTTCTTGTTGTGAACCAGACTACAGATGCTCCCCCACCTGCAACTTTGACACTTAAACCGCTCCTGGACCAGTCGCCGTCCATGACCATCCAGCTGGTTCCTATCACATCTTGGGAGTCCCCCGGCGTTAAGAAGTGGGGCGCATTGTTCGAGGGAGCGATGATGCCGGGCGATTATGCTATTACCATCGGTGAACACCCTGCGTCCCAAACTCTGCACGTTGGCACCGATGGGTACACCAAGGTGCTCAAGGACGTCTTGCGGTTTTATTATTTCCAGAGAGCATCCGTGGCTATCCGCGATGATCATGCGCCTCAAAGATCGCGTCCCTTAGGCCATCCCGACCTAAATCTAAAATTTTATCCTGTGCACAGCGGTGCAACACGAGCAGCGCCGGGTGGCTGGTATGACGCGGGCGATTACGGCAAATATGTCGTAAATGCAGGTATCACCGTTGCAACTCTATTGAGCATCTCTCATTTTGCACCAAACTTAATTGGTGATAGCTCTGCGATACCAGAGTCAACGAACAACAAAAGCGACTTGTTGGATGAGGTGAAATTCGAGCTAGATTGGTTAAAAACCATGCAGGATGAAAAAGACGGGGGCGTCTACAGTAAAGTGGCAGGACTTTACTGGCCTGGTATGGTCGCCCCAGAACGGGACATCCAAGATCGATACTTATTCCCAAAGGCAACGAATGCGACGTTAAATTTTGCTGCTGTTATGGCACAGGCGGCACGTGTCTATCAGTCTTGGGATCCTGATTATGCCAAAGACTGTTTGGTCCGCGCCACTAAAGCTATTTCGTGGGCCCTAAAGAATCCAAACCAAAAAGTCCCACTCGTCAAAGACGGTTCGGGCAACTATGACGGTGGTAGTTACGAGGACGAGTACTTCTGGGCCCTGACAGAATTGTATCTATCAACAGGCAAGAAGCTTTATTTAGATTACCTAACAGGGAAAAAGAAAATCTCCGGTCTTAGCAATATCCAGAGACTTTTGGCTAGACCTGATATTCATGGTCCTGCCGACTGGGGTATGGGCGAACCGCCAACTACCGGGGTCACAAATCTCGCTTATTTTTCAATTCTTAGTTCCCCCGAGAATGCTGCACCCATTGACGTAGGTGCCGTCAGAATGGAACTACTAAAGTACGGTAACTCGATTCTTGAGCAAATAGCCACCAACCCTTTTAAAGTACCGCTGGATCGGGCTGAATTCGTATGGGGTTCCAACTCCATTGCGGCGAATAAAGGCGTCGTGTTGGCCTATGCATACCAGTTATCTCATGATCGTAAATATCTGGATGGTGTTTATGAGATCCTCCATTACTTATTTGGACGTAATGCTCTCAGCATGTCCATGGTAACGGGTCACGGCTTCGTTAGCCCCAGACACCCACATCACCGGATCTCCGGAGCTACGGAACAACTGTTACCAATTCCTGGCATGTTGATTGGGGGACCCAATCAGCGCAAAGAAGACCATCTAGAATACGGCCCCTGCCTACCTGAAAAATGCTATCTTGATGAGCGAGCCAGTTTTGCGTCCAATGAAGTAGCCATCAACTGGAATGCTCCATTAGCAGTCATGCTCGCCACCGTCCTGAACGAACCACCGAGTAACAACCGTTAGTCGGTAGCTCAGACGTCCAGTTTTGATTCAATGCTAACTACGGACGCCACTTCCAGCATGGGCTCGCCACGGTCTTTGTTACGCCCCCCTCGGGCGGTGGGTCGCATCGTCTCCGCACCGGCCCTTGCCGTACGGTCGATCATCCGGAAGTTGCGATTAGCCACGGGTCGATTGGCGATAAACTGCTGATGCAGCGCCTGACATCCCAAAATAAATCCGAAAAATATGTCAACGCGCTTAAAGAATTTAGACGACTGGGGCGCGACGCGCCACATGGCCATCATTGATTTTATAAATCCAGCATTGAACATGCCCGTTTGGTTGATGTTCTTAGCGCCAATCAAATCACTGAAAATCTCGCTGCCACGAGATGTTTTACTGAATGCGTGCCAGTTGTTAGAAAAGAACGGATGTTTATGTTCCTGGCGGACAAAATCCGGAAGCAAATGATCCACGGCCGCTCGCAATAGTCTTTTTTCCCTGAGTTTATCGATATCGATAAAGTATTCCGGCGGGACGCGAGCGATAAAATTGAGCAAATCACGATCCAGAAAGGGCGTCCGGCATTCGACGGAATGAGCCATCTCAACTCGGTCACCCAAAGTGGGGATGATATATCCGGAGAGCTGAGCCATGGAAATCACTCTGCTCGCGTTGAATGGATGCAGCGACCGCACGCGATCGTTCGCAAAATGGTGTTCAAATATCTTGTCCGGACTGTCGCTACCGTTAAGTTTGAGTCGATCTTGATTGAAAATCAGAGGCACATAGCGGCGGCTATAGTAAGCTCGAATTTGGTGATAACTTGGATAACCTAGAACCCATGGTGCCCGCTTGTAGGGCATATCACTGTCCCACAGTACACCACGGGACCGATATTCAGTGGCCTCAAACTGTTTGAGCAACTTTCTGGCGCGGCGACGTTCAGCAGGTAGCTCCGACATGAGCATGCCCCAGAGCGCCTCCAGTTTGAAGTAAGGGTACCCCCCAAATCCTTCGTCAGCGCCCTCCCCCGTCAAACACACCTTCACACCTGCTTCCCGCACACTGCGGGAGAGCATTTGCTTGGCTATGGCACTCGGGTTAGCTAGCGCAAGCTCCGTGTGATAGATAGTCGCGAGATAATTCTCACTCATCGCGTCCATACTGCAGTTGAGGGAATCAAACCGCGCACCGTAATGCTCCGCGATACGACGAGAAAGTGATGACTCATCGTAAACACTGCCACCGAAGCCGATGTTGAAAGCCCGGACTTTCTGTCCATGCTCGGCCATCAAGGCGCAAACAACCGTCGAGTCGAGTCCACCGGAAAGATAGACACCTACGTCAACGTCTGCCACCATACGGCGTTCAACAGCCTTGCGGAGTAGGCGCAGCACTTCTCTCTCGGCATCTTCCTGGCTGAGGCTGCGATCGATATCACAATCGAACTGCCAGTAAGGCATGGGCTCCCCAGCGACACCATGCTCAATCAGCATCAAGTTACCTGGTGGCAGGCAGTTAATCCCAGTAAACTGGGAATTATCAGCCGGCAACACACCAAAGAGCGGGCCCGTCAGATATTTAGTCGAGAGACTGCTCTCAACGCGGGGGAGCGCCAAAATGGCCTTGGCCTCGGATGCAAATATAACTTCGCTAGACGTTTTGTAGTAAAAAAGAGGTTTAACACCGGCACGATCTCGCGCTGCCACGAGGCGACGGCGCCGCTGATCCCAAATCAGAAAGGCGAACTCGCCGTTAATATGCTCAAGAAAATCGAGGCCATGCACCTCGTAGAGCTTCAGCAGCACCTCAGAGTCGCTGGTGGTACGAAACTTATGTCCCTGCTTTTCCAAAGATTGGCGAATAGCCTTATAGTCGTAAATCTCGCCATTAAAGACGAGACACAGCGAATGGTCGTCGTTGTAAAGAGGTTGCTGGCCGCTTACCAGATCGATGATGCTGAGACGCAGATGCCCAAATCCTGTTGCTCCTCCGTTGACGAGGGCATACCCCGCCTCGTCGGGCCCACGATGCACCAGCACCGAAGACATAGCCTTAATGTCGTCTACACTGGCTCGCTCGCCATTTAATTTGGAGATACCAACAATCCCACACATTTATCCGATCCTCATAGAGGGGGTCAGCAAAGTTCCGCGCACGTTTTGGAACCGAAGTAGAAACAGATTTCGGGGTATTACCACCTTATGATCTGACATAGAATGCATCAATTAAAACTTTATGTTTATCGCCAGGTAATCCAACTATTCCAATTATCTTAGTGTGTTAAATTCATTCCCCGCGCCACTAAAGCCCCCTGATCCACATACCGATAGCTAAACCATAACCAACTACCGGTCTGGGGTGCCTTATGACGAAGCTTTCGACTTTCAGCCGTGGCGCGCTAGCTTACTGCCTTTTACTACCTGTCATGGCTTGCGGCACTAGAGGCACGGAGCGCAATGCGAGTGGCTCCCCGACCCTCCAGACCCAACAAACTTCCAATGCAGCGCGTCAGACCGATCATGCTGTCGAGATTCCAAAAATCGTGCCCGAAAAGGATGAAAACCCGCCAGCTCCGACCTCCGCCAGTTCGCCAGCCGCTCCCGAGGTTCCCCAAGCCGGAAGTGCGGGTTGCGGCGTACCAGGTGAGGACCTAGGACTTCGCAGCGTAACGGTTCGCGTCGGCGCGACCCCGCGGTCGTTCCTTCGCGTTGTCAACGCTCAATATGACAAGAATCGCAAACACGCCCTTGTCATCGGCTACCACGGCTTCGGCTTGGACGGTAATTCACCGCGTGTCCACCACAAGTGGCCTTTAGTTGAGGCCATGGCTGGGGATGAAGCCATTTTTATCTACCCCAATGCCCTCGGTGGCGGTTGGAACGCTTCTAGCGGGTCCAGCCCTGACGTTCTGTTCTTTGACGAAATTGTCCGCGCCACGAGCAGCCTTTACTGTATCGACACGAACCGCGTGTTTGTACATGGTTTTAGCAACGGCGGATTTTTTGTGAACGGACTAGCCAGCCTCCGCACCCAAGCAGTTCGCGCCGTCATCGCCGTGGCAGGTGGCGGTGGCGGCGCCAAGATTCCAGCAATGGTGATCCACGGCACGAGTGATCCAAATGTCGGCTATTACTTTGGCCAGCAATCTATCAGCGCTTACGCTAGGGCTAATGGATGCAGTGCCAACATTAATTTCGGTGCCGTCAAAATGGGAGAATGCCAACTAATTTCAGGATGCCAGCAAGATTATCCAGCCTGGTTCTGCCCCTGGACGGGCACGCATCATTGGCCTGAATTCACCCTACCAACAGTCTGGGGATTCATTTCATCGTTCAAGTAAACCTCGGTACTTCCGGTTTCCATGGCGCCTGTGAAGCGAAAAAAACGTCCCTCCCTAGGCATCGGCATATCCGACGATTCAATGACTAGCTCATCACCGAAATAGCCACTGAGATTTGCACGACTATTTTTACGCATGATGACCCGACTAGGGCCGTCGTCCACTTCGAGATCAAATAACCCACGATCAGCCGACTTTGACCGAGTCATATCAATAGAAAGCTGCCGACTGATCGCGACGTTGCTGGACGAGATATTCATCCCGTCCTCTGTCGGCGCATCGACGGTTAAAGTGTCCATGGCGATGGTGGAATTTGTCACATCAAATCCATCGTCACCTGAGGCTAAACTACTTACAGCGTTTACGCGCCATTCTGTCGGCCCAACGCCAAGGATTGAGATACCGTCGATGTCGTCACCAAACTCAGCGTCATCGTCACCTCCCGGATAGTGACGACCTGTAGGATCTCGATCCGGGCGCCCAAGGTAGGAAGTCTCGATCGCCTCTGCCTGAAACCGCGAGTGGTGAGAAGAGCCTACCGCTGTGACCTCCAGACCGTCCTTAGAGGCTGCCCGCCATGAACCTAGGAACCAAATGCCAGCATTATCAGCGACAGCCTCGGGCTCACCCTTGGCGTCGGCGGCCATCACACGCATGGTCCCGGCTTTGAGCCGCGATCCGGAATCAAAAACCAAGGCATTGCTACCTAACTGAGACGGAAGTTGACGCCCGTTTACGATGCGAATCTCCGTGCCATCGGCAACGGTCAGAGTCACACCAGCAAGCACATGAACTTCCGCTGTGATGATGTAGATGGCTGAGGCATCCCACTCGGTGGAGACTTCAATATCGTGATCGACCACTACGTAACCGAGGGAGGCACTGCTAGAAGTGGCAGTACTGGAAAAGACAGTGCTGGGCATCGCCAAGGAAGACAGGAAGATGGCAACAATCAGCCGAAGTCTTTGTTTAATCGGCAACATAAACCCTTCCATAATAATTACTATGCGTCGTTGTCAGCAGGAGTATAAAGAAATTTGGTAAAAACTAAACATATATTTTTTACCGCTCTATTACGCCGCCCAGCAGTGCCGTCCACGAAAAAGAACCTAAAAATTAACACCCCGTTTTTACTGTATTTTCTTAAGTCACCCCCTACCAACTTGGCCACCATTCTCAACTTTTATCACAACATGCCGAACCACGTGGATAGGAGGTCGTGCCATGGTTAAGTTGGCTCATTACATCATCGGTCTGGCGGGTTTGCTAAGCCCGACGCTGGCGATGGCAGATTATCAGCACGAGCTCACTGGCTACCTCGACTACACGCACGGTACGGGTCGGATATCGTCCGGTGACACAAATACAGATTTGCAGGACAAGATTATCAAGGGAAGTTTGGGTTACGGATATTTTGTATCACCGTCTGTCGAACCAGTATTCGACATCACGATGAATAACTTGGGCAAAACCACGGGTACCTATAAGAATTCGTGGAGTAACACCGAATGGAACGTTGGAGTCCTTTTCAACAGTCCCGACAAAGCCTTCGACAAAGACAAGACCGGCAAATCATCCGACGATCATCAAGGACCGATAAGCTCTAGCCGCTGGATTCCCTACGGTGGGTTTTTACTTGGCTCAAGAGCGAACACGCAAGCAATCGGCGAAAATACCGGTAGCGAGAGCATTGTCTTAAGCAAACTCACGGCCGGTATTCGCTATATGATCTATCCGCACATTGGTATCAACACGTGGATTAAAGCAAGCTACGAAAACTCGGCAGCTAAAGCTACGTCAGCCGGCACGGACAACAAGGGCGTTATCACCAAGTTGGTCCTTGAGTTCCGACTGTTCTCTCTAGCGATCTTTTTCTGAACTCACAAAGTCTTTAAATACTCTAGGAGCGATTCTCGAGCCGAATCTTCGCGCTCGAAATCAATACCGCCGAAAAATACTCCCGTCTCCTCATGACCCCTGTTGTTAAAACCGGGCCATCGCGTATCGACTGTTTTGCCCTGCGCTCTATCAATTTCTGATAAAAAACCAACTTTTGTTCGGTCGAATCTGATATCACCGCGTATAAAGGCCTCGGGTCTTTGTCGCGGTACCAGCAGATGAAAAAGAGTCGGTATCGAGCCATTGTGCAAATAGGGGGCCCGAGCCCAGATACCAGCTAAATTCGGAGCTTGGTATCCCGGACGATCACTCCTGTCGCGGAGTACCTCGTCATCTGCGATGTTACACCTTGTATCAGTTATGTCACCGCATGCGGCCTTTAAACCTTTAATCAAACCGAGGCGCGCAGGTGAGTTGAGCCCCTTCGCACGATTGGCATCTACGCGGAGCACACTCACATCCACAAATAAATTATGATCGTGGCATTTACTGCAGACACTTTGGTAAATAGCGGCACCATGTGCAGCCTTAGCCATATCGACTTCAAACGGATAGGGTGCTGGCGGGAGATCGCCCACAAGTGCCGT
>VGTI01000081.1 GCA_016874735.1 Deltaproteobacteria bacterium | reverse complement strand
AGTGATCTTGAATTATGCTTTGACAGGCTTTGTCACGGGGCGGGAACCGTCCTCAGGTGTGGAGGGTGGGGTTACCCGCCCGCTGAAGCACGAAACTCTGACCATACCGGAGCGCTCTTGTCAGAGAACGTGAGGATTGGTCGGGGTAGTTCATGCTCAAAGCGCTAGATGAGATTCGATATGCTCCTGCCGCATGACAACAGTCCAGCCATATGTTTATGTTTCAGGCGAGATTGGGCGGTTGCTGGGTGCAGCAGTGGCTGAGGCTTGACCTTTAAGGTCAACTAGAGACGACATTTTTATACCTGCAGCGGATTTCAGCCCGTGGCGGCGGACTTTTGCCGATAGCACGCAATGGATGCCAGAAGATTGATGCAGCACCCGTGATGAGTCGTGAGATGCCGGGGACCACTGCTGCGAGGTCTTATGTCGAGGCTGCGTCTACTTTTGTCTAAAGCTGCCCTGAATTTTCAGTCTGACCTTAGATTTCTGGTGTTACATCATATCTCCATCACGGCCAGGCTAATCTACTTAGTCAGTAAGTATAGGGCGCTCCTGACAGCCAGGCGTGAGATCGCGTATCTGGGATCTAATTTTTACTATGACAACTACTGGACGCCGACCTTACTCCAACATTATCCGCAAGAAATAGCGATTCTGAATGGGTTCGTCGATCCAGCGGCAATCACCACAGTGCTGGACGTAGGCGCTAATCTAGGGCAGTTTGCTGCGACGTGGCGCTATTACGCGCCAGGCGCGCGCATTTACTCTTTTGAGCCTAATCGAGATATTTATCCGCTGTTGCGGAAGAACGCTGCACACGATTCAAGTTGGGTGACGTTCCCGTATGCCATCGGTCGACAGCACGCCATGATCGACTTTTACTATGTGCCACAAAAATCGGCGCAAGGGTCCTTCTTTGCGTCGAGAGCGACGGCAAACTTACTGACAACGGCTGCCGTTAAAACCGAGGTCTCCGTTATATCCCTTAATCAGGAGACATGTCGGGAGCTGGATTTGCCGCAGACTTATGATCTGATCAAAATCGACACCGAGGGAGCCGAGGAACAAGTGCTCGAAGGGCTGCTCGATATCGAGTGGCGCTACCTTTACGTCGAGTGTTCCATGGGTTGTGACGGCGCTATGGACGAGGCGCGCCTATGGGCATTGATAACTCGCATGAACGGTGCATTGCCGCGCCTACTTTATAAATCACAGCCGGCTGTGGGCGGGATGTCGTATGACATCTTGGTAGAGAATATGAACTTTCAACGAGCGAGTAACCTCGCTCTCCACACCTAACGTCGTTTCGCGATCCGTTGCGTATTCTGTAAGCGCAAAATTTAGGGCTACAAAAGCAGCATTCATATCGCGGTCTAGTTTGAACAATCAGGCTGGCGATATCCCAAGAGCCGACCTTGCAGCCGTACCTGGGTTCGTATCCGGAGCTTCCTTGACCGACTGGGAGTCCCGGTCCGGCTGGGTAGCCTTAGCCAAAGACTCATAGACATAGACTTCAAGGTCGGGGATGTCGCCCAAGTACTTGATGATCAGTGGCTTGACCTCGCTCCAGCTCAGGCCTCCGTTACCGCAGCCAAGCGGTGGCATGGCAAGGCTGTGAATTCCAAGATCGGTGTAGTGGTTAGCGAGGTACTTCAGGCCAGCTTCGATCCAGTCCAGTTGCGACGGATGGCGCCAATGCTGTTTGGTTGGGAAGTTCAGGACCTGAACCTTGTCGTCTTCCCACAGATAGGGTTGGCCGACACGGACAGCGTCGCTCGCGCAGCGAGCTTGGTAGTCAGCAAAAAGTTCTGGATATCGGGTCTTAAATTCCAAGGCGACACCTTTACCCATCACGCCGACACAGTTGACCGTATTGGTGAGCACTTGAGCGTGAGAGCTAAAAAGATTCCCGGTAACAAAGGTGATCATCAGAAGTCGCTTCGTGGATTCGCTGTGCCGAAATATAGGCCAGGGTTGACCCGCACCGCCTTTTTTATACCGAAACGCCCCAGAGTTGCCAAGACAGTCGCTGCAGACGTCATCGAAAAGACAATAATATCAATGCATTCAGAAATTGCTAGAAAGTCTGGAACAAGGATTTCGGCCTGTTTTCGCCGCTTAAGCTCAGGGTCACGGGCGTATTTGACAGTGTTGATTGCAG
Organism: Deltaproteobacteria bacterium; assembly: GCA_016874735.1. Lineage (NCBI taxonomy): Bacteria > Pseudomonadati > Myxococcota > Myxococcia > Deltaproteobacteria bacterium. The sequence continues at coordinate 9,172 of VGTI01000081.1, read as the reverse complement.
ATGCATCCAATTGAGCCAAGTCATCCATGTTTGTGAACGAGAAAAACCTTGTGGCACTGGATCGTGCGTTACCGTCACTGATCACGACGCCACCTTGGCTGAGAATGTCCAGGCTGAAGCGCAAGAAAATCATCTGTTCGTTCCTTGTTTGATTCCAAGCAACCATCGGTGTCTTGAAACCAAAATAAAGTGGCGCATAGTCATGCAGCGAACGATTGGTAAAGGGCACTTTAATTATTGCTCGCGCGGTCTGTACATCCTCGTTGGCGAGGCTTTGGTAATTGACGGCTGCAAGTTGATTTCGGGCCCTGATGCCTCCTGTTTCGCAGATGCCGACTAAGTTCTCGATATAAGTAAGGTGCAGCGCTGGACCTAGCTGAAAGCGGTCTTTTATTTGTTTAAATAGCGGCTCCAGGAGTGAAACCTCATGATGTCTGATCCCTCAATTTGTACTTGGAAGACCGATTTGGTGTCCAGAGACATGCGCTATTCCAGTGATGACATGTAAACTTGAGATCCACGTCCACAGCCTTGGGCACACGTGCCTGACTAACCTTGCTAATTGCTACGGGATGGATGCCCGACTGCCGCTGCCGCAGGTCCAAAAGATCGCCGGACACAAGGATATCGCCACCACGATGCGTTATGTTCATGTGGATGGTATCGAGAACACGCCCTCCAGGCAGTGGTCTCGGGAGCGGCGCAATGCCATGAAGGGGATGCAGGGGCGTCGATACCCGGGCGCATGGATTTCGAACGTGGTGCGGTGAGGCTTGCTAGTTCGTAGCGCTTTTCCGCCCAGCGGAATGCGTAACGGGCCTTAGCATCGCGGTCCATCATCAGTGGCATGTTGCCTGTGCAGTCAGGGTTAGCGCTGTAAAGGGGCGGGTACAGTGGTGGGCTGATTAAGTCCCCAAGTGGATGAAGTACTAATGGAGATCGTAGAATCCGCCAAGTAGTCCTATTGTCCGCCGTAAATGACGGTGTTGTCCGATATCGCGGTCGACACCAAATATGTGTTGACAATTTGTGCTCATCCTAGTGACCTCAGATGACACGCGTATTGACGATAGAGTTGGAGTGTTTAGCCCCGCTGTGGGGTGACCCACAAACATACTGAGCAAATAAAGAAGTGTGAGGTCGCAAATGGATGATTCTAAGGACCCTTTAAAAAACAAAGACGAATTTACACTCATCCTGCGCAAGCGTCTTAAGACGGAGCTAGACTACCAATCGATGACGGCTGCAGACCTAGCGCGCAAGACCTCCGTCCCTAAGCAAGTAATCTCCGACTGGCTGGCCGGGGTGATGCCGCGACGCCTCGATCATTTGAAGCGCGTGGCTCATGCCTTGTCGCTGACGATTGACGAGCTTTGCTTTGGGGGTGGGCAGAATGGGCAGAATGGGTCAGTTGGGGTGGTGGGACTTGAGAGGATGATAGGTGCGGGGGAGGATAGGGACGGGATCGTGGGGAGGTATGAGGTGGTGGTGCAGAGGATTAGGTGAGGGGGGTGGCTCGATGCTTGCGGGACGAGACGGAGTAAAGACGCATATGGATACCTGTGGTAATCATGGGTTGCGCATCGTGGTTTAATTTAAACCAATAAGCTCCGATAAGCCTCTAAGGATGCCTCATTAGGATCCAGGCTAGACAGAGTTGACGGAGTGAGCGTGGTTGCGCGAGCAGGTAAAAACAAATCAGAGCTACTCGTCAGTGCGCGTGACTTCAATCAGCGCGTGGGACTCGTCAAAGATTTTTATGAGCTCGAGTGGCTAGGTCTCAGCGGACATGATTTTTGCGGATCTTTCGGCCGGTCTTGTCTTCCGCAGCTTGTGCAATTTTGTGATGACAATCCCGAGTATCATATACTTACTTGCGATGGACCTGGTCGCTACGTCAACCGCTTAGTTGCCGATAAGAGCTTTTACATGATCGGGGACGGCGACAAAAATCCGAACTTGTTGCTCAATAGGCTGCTACATCCACATTGGCAGGTGTTATACGAAGATGGGGTCAGCGCGGCTCTTGCCGAAATGGATAACATCAAAAATCGTCGTAAGGCTTAGGGCGGGGTAATAGATGCTGGGGAGAAGAGGAATGGGATTGTGGGGCGGTATGAGGTGGTGGTGCAGAAGATTAGGTGAGGGGCGATAATAATTAAATGTGTGACTTCGAATAAAATCGCACAGAGCGTATCAAGCATGCTCAGTTCGGTCGTACGTCCTGTATCATCGAAATCGATCCCGTATTTGAAATACGATTTGAATGCGAAGTAGATTTTTAAGCATATCGACAATATGCCTGGGCAAGTAACTCTCTGTAACAATCGTTGCTACACAATGGCTGTCGTCATCATTGAAGGCCCTTGTAGTGTTCAATGCGAGTAGCCGCGATCGCCGTTCAAGTCAGATTTTGCTGATGACTTTAGGAATTGGTGCACCTAACGCTCTCAATGTCTGGGCTGCCGCGTTCGAGGGCTTTAATAGCGAGTTGGCCTCAATATACCAATCGGAGGCGATCTATTACGGACTCAATTACCTTCTCATCAAGGTCGATCATCAAGTTCTTAGCCACTATGGCTTGGATTCTCATTGCTGAATTTATATAGTCAATTTGTTCTTCAATTGTGAATCTATTCCAATTGTTATTATGTTTATTCCTGTTGTGGCTTTTCAATAGTATTTGAAGGTTGTCTGGATGATGCCGGCCTGGTTTCTCCGCGTTTAACAAGGCATCGGAATGATCGATTTCAAAGTCCAATCGAAAATATGAGTTGAGCGTATCCACCACTGCTTTCATTTCTTCAAGACGGTAAAAATCTTTGGTAGATAGCGATTGTAGATCTTGTGCGATTCTTTGATCACGAGTCAGAGGCTCGGTATCTGATGTGATGTCACGTTCAATCAGTGCAGCTTTACTTTCGACTGAAAGGTATCTGACATTCCTCGGTCGCTCAGCAGTATCCACCTCCACTAGGCCGGCAAAGTCGCCAGTCGATATGCAGGAGCTTATCCTTGCTGCTAGCTCTCGAAGTCCTGTCGATGGCCTTTTATGGTTGGCGGCTTCTTTGTTTGCCTTAGCTAGCAGATCCGGGTAGAGCTCCCCCACCTTGATTGCCCAGTTGGCAACTGTGGTCCAGTCATTAATTTCCCTCAATGCCTCAATATATTTTTCGTTAATCTTCATAGGACTGAAATACCTCGGTAGATTGCAAGTATTTGTCTGCCTTGGATCGCTTCAGGGGCTATTAATTCTTGCAAGTTTGCGCTCTAATGCTCTGATTTGTCTTTGAATATCTGCCTCAGAGACCCCAGTCTCCGGAACCTCCAGGCATATCCCTTCCCGGTATCGGGCAACGATACTACGCGATAGTGTAGTAGTTCGGCCTACTATCGGCTCCCACCTTCCATTGAAAAATACTTTTGCTCCCGGTTCGAACCTCTCCGGCCATGGGTTGAATGGAGGATTCTCTTGAATCTCCTGCCACTTCGTGAAAACCCAATTCTCGTTTTGACGTAAGAATTGATCAATGGAAGTCTGCTCACTATCTTTTGGCACGGTCACAGATAGCCGATCGACAGTCAGCGTCAGGCGCATCCGCTTCGCCCGCGCACTCTCTTTGATGTCATAGGGGATCTCAGTCTTACCAACGGTAAAGACGGGCATCATCACTCCTTGATGAAGCGCCTGAGCGCGTATTCCTCCACCTTCTCCGGAACTTCTTTCTGCCATCCTTTGATATTTGTTGGATGGGCCAACTCGCGAACCTTCCGACGCAACTCTTTCCGAAGTTGCTCTTTGATGTGCCATCCTGCTGGGGCACTCGAGTCATCGCTATAAACCTGCTCGATGTCGCTCGCCAGCTTCGTGAATGTCACTCGATCTTTAGTATCATCTGCATCAGAGTCGCTGGTCTTGTCATCGGCGGCACCACTACCATCAGAACCTTTGGCCCTGAACGCTAGCAGTATTTTAAAGATGTCATAGCCCCGTTCGCTGAGCCCTGTTTTTTTGTACGCATCATCTTCGGCGACTAAGTCTTTGCTAATAGTGTCGAGCTCATTTAGCAGCTCAGCGGCGCTGATTATGTTTTCCTCGTATTTCCGGATCGCTGCCTCTACCAGTTCCGAGAATTTTTCATATCGCAGTTCGTTGGCGGCTACCCTCTCTTTGACTGCTTGGCGCACTTCGGTCGCTTTTCTTGCTGCCGTTGTTAGGATTTCCTCTGCTGAGATCTTCTTTTTTGCCGCTAATGCGAAGTCATCCCAAAAATCTGGGTCCGTTATCTTTTTAAGCTTACAAACCGTCTTGATGCCAGTGACATCGAGGTGCTCTTCAATCATTTGGCGAATCTTGGCGCTGTACGTCGCCAGGCTCATGCTCTCACGTTTCTCAATAACTACCGTCGCCCATTCAATAAATCCCACGAACCACTTTAGGTCTTTCTGGTACTCCAGGACCCTAGGGTCCGGACATAGGTAGCTGTACGCATCTTTGAATGTGAGAAATAGCCGCTTAAAAGATAGCCACTGATCGAGGGACCCTAGGTGCTCCCTCAGCGCATTGTACTCGTCCCGAGCATTGGGTGACTGATGTCGTTTGACTGAGCCGCAGGCCTTTACTAGATCACGATGTGCGACGCGTAGAGCGTTTGCTGGGCCCTCCATGTCTCGCATCGCAGTCCCGACATCTTCCTGGCGATAGGCAGACAGAGCCTGGTCGAGGCGTTTTGAGACCCCGATATAATCCACAATCATGCCGCAGCTTTTCTCGCCCTCATCCCATACTCGGTTGGTGCGGGCAATCGCTTGGAGCAGATTGTGGTCGGTAAGCGGGCTGTCGAGATACATTACGCCCTCGATAGGCGCATCAAATCCCGTCAGCAGCTTGTCACAAACGATCAGGAAGGTGGGCTGTTCACCTAGTTTATTGAAGTTCTTAAGGGCCTCTTCCTCGGCCTTCTGATCGAGGGCATGCCGCCTGAGATCCAGTCTTAGGGCCTGTATCCTTTCGTCTGGGCTATCTTTAGCATCCTCTTGATTCGGAGAGTAAACGCATCGGCTATACTCGCCGGCCTTTTGTCTAGCTTCCTCAGGGTCGACACCTTGAGTCACTAGAGTCTTTGCTATCACGCGATCGAGTGCGCGCTTGTATAGGATGATCCCCTCGCGGTTGACCGCAACGATCTGCGCTTTTAAACCATCCGGCTTGGCAAACTCTCGGTAGTGCGCCCAAATATCGGCCGCGATCAGTTCGACCCTTCTATGGTGCTTAGCTAACAGGTCCTGGGTCACGCCCCGTTTCTTGATCGCCTCGACGACCTCGGGCGGCTCCTCGGAAAACCACTGATCGAACAGCATGTCGATCTTTGCGGGCTCAACCTGCCATTCTGTCATCCGGCTCGCGTAGTGAATCGGGACGGTAGCTCCATCAGCCACGGCATCATCGATCGAGTACCGGTCGAGGTAGCCCTCGCCCTTCACGCCAAAATTTTCAAAGGTGTTTTTGTCGTTTTTCTTAACGGGGGTACCGGTGAACCCAAAGAAGGTCGCATCGGGAAACGTAGCTCTCATAAAGGCGCCCAGGTCTTCTTCCTGAGTCCGGTGACACTCGTCTACAAGCACAATCCAGCGGTCACTATGCGGCACCGGCGTCCTGGAGCCCTTGAACTTATGGATCGTTGAGAGCAGCGTCACCCCATGCGTTGCGGCACGCACTGCTGCATGAAGATCCTTCATCGACTCGACTTGGACAGGATTCTCTAGTCCACAGGCAACGAAGGTCTTGCTGATCTGGTCGTCGAGTTGCTTCCGGTCGGTGACAACCAGCAGATTCGGATTTTCGAGGTCGCGCCCACTCGCCGTCAGGTCATGTTTGAGTTTTAGCGCTCCGTACACCATCGTCAGCGACTTGCCACTGCCCTGAGTGTGCCAAACTAAGCCTCGCTTGAGCTTCGCATCTTGCACGCGAGCGACCATTTTGTTGACGGCTCGGTACTGTTGATATCGGCAGATTTTTTTGACCACACGCCCTGAGCTCTTGTTGGTCTCGAAAACGATGAAGTGGGCGATCAGGTCGAGTAGGCGCCTTGGCTCTAGTAGTGACCAGAGACCGATCTTGAAAGCGTCGTCGCCAAAATCCTTCGGGGTCTTAGGCCAGGGATCGCGCCAGGTACCCCAATGCTTGGCAGGAGCACCGGTAGCGCCGTAGAGGACGTTGACCCCGTCGGTTACGACGTTGAATGCGTTGGATAGGAAGAGGCGCGGGATGTCGCGCTCGTACTGGAGGATCTGTTCGATGGCCTCGTTGTTCTTGTCCTTTTTTGGGACGGGCTTTTTGCATTCGATAACGACAACGGGGATGCCGTTGATGAATAGGACGATGTCGGGTTTGCGAGGTTGTTCAGATTGGACACGGAATTGAGTGGCAAGGCTGAACGTATTGTTAGCGGGGGTCTTGAGGTCGATAATGCGAATGGTCTTCTTCGTTAATTCGCCAGACACCTTTCGGCTATGACCACCACGCAAATACTGCAGCCAACGGCCGTTGTCTGAAAGTCGAAGGAGATCATTATACGTAGCATTTACAGTATCTTCATCGACTCCGTTAATGCGTTGTATAGCTGCGACCAGATGCGTGCGCAAAATCACGCTACGGTCCCCATCTCGGAGAATGGCCTGATCAGCACTCGCGATCCTAGAAAATCCAAGAGTTCCCAAGAATTCGCTCGCAGGCCATTCTGTTGTGTGGAATTCAGTCATTGCACCTCCCGCAAAACACGGATGTGGCCACGAAGCAAGTCGCCTGCCACTTGGCTTTTCATCCTGTGCAATGTCGCGAGCTCGTACTCCGCCTGTGTCAGAGCCGACTCAAGCCCCGACACATACTCCACTATACACTCCTGCTCCTTCATCTTCGGTAGCAGCACAGGAAACGCACGCAACTGAGAAGAGTTAATGCTGGCGAGATTTGTCGTCTGCTTCGCACAGGAAAGAAAGTAGCGCTTTCCGTATGCGCTTGACGCTAGCAGCGAGAGGAATTTGGGGTTCAAAGCCGAGGAATCGCAGCGCACGGCGAAAACATGATTCTGATGCAAACAAAGCTCGATTTCGCCATTCCATACGCAGCCCCGACCGAGTTTGTCGATGTCGCCACCTTCAGTTAGCAATACATCACCGGTTTGAAGCGAATACCGCACGACATCGCTCCTTGAGACGATGATTGTCTTAATTTCTGAAAGAGCAAGGTGTCCGTCTTGAACGTTTGCAACGCGCAGGTAAGGTAGTTCGACAGGATCCCTTATCTGCTTCTTGCCCTTAGCAACTCCGCTCCTGACTTCTCCAAGCTCAGCAAGGGGCTTCATCGTCCAACTCTCCGGAATCTTCCCAATCTCCGTCATCTTGAACTTCGTATGCCCGATCCCGCGGGTGAGGAGTTCTTGGAGTAGGCCCTGCTTGAGGCGCTTGGTCTGCTCGATGACGGCATTGGTCTTTTCGATGGCGGCGTCGATGGCGGAGAGGCGCTCGACTATGGCGCGCTGTTCATAAAGGTCAGGTAATGGGACTTCGATTCCGCAAAAACTGCGCCAGTCGGTTTTCTTTCGCTTTCCGTCAAGATTACCTCCATATGTATTGCGCACGAACTCTGATTGAAGACCAGCCGATTTGAAAAGCATCCAAAGAAAATGCGGTTCTACCAAATCAAGAGCTCGAAAAGTAATATATGCAGGGCTTACAATGCCTTCTTCGCACAGACGCTGCCAGCCAATAGCACCATAGTAAAGAGACATTGGATCGTAAGCGAAGTGCCCTTTTGGAAGACGTCTGTATTTACTTGTGTCACTTGAGGCGATTCGCTTTTTGAACTTCTCAGACTGGAGTACTACGCCACGATCCTTAGTGACAGAAAATACCGGTAAATGATAAGAAGGCCCGCAAACCTCCTTAGTTTCCTCTACAAGCTGCCCTATCTTCATTAGCCGCCACCCCTTAGGAACCATACCCAAGCTCCTTCAGGTAGCCGATCATCTTCCGCTCAGTCTCATCCCTCTCCTTAATCAACTGCTGCAGCTTAGCAAACTCCGCTTTGACGTCGATCGCCTCTTGCTCCTCCCCAATATGAACATAACGCGAGATATTGAGGTTAAACTCGTTCTCCCCAATCTCTTTTAGCGGTACAACGCGAGCGAATTTGTCCTCGTCCTTGTACTCGTGATAGGCGCCAGCCAAGCGCTTGACGTGTTCATCAGACAGGCGATTTTGATTTTTACCTTCGATAAACTCCTTAGCGCCATTGATGACGAGTATCTGCCCCTTGTGAGCCTTGGGCTTATGGCGATCGACGATGAGGACGCAGGCCGGGATGCCGGTGCCGTAGAACAAGTTCGGCGCTATACCGATCACCGCATCAATCAGATCCTCCCTGATTAATCCCTCACGGATTTTTGCTTCCGCACCGCCCCTGAATAGAATGCCGTGCGGTAGCACCACACCCATCTTGCCATAACTACTCAAGCTGGCGACCATGTGCTGGACAAAGGCCAAATCTCCGTAGGACTTAGGCGGGCAGCCATACTTATCGCGTCCAAACTTGTCGCCGCCCTTCCATTCGTCGTGGCCCCAGCTGTCGAGCGAGAATGGCGGATTAGCTAGCACGCGGTCGAAGGTCTGGAGCTGCTTGGTGCCGGACAGATGCTTTGGATCGCGAAGGGTGTCGCCCTTCTCCACAAAGGAGTCGTCTATGTCGTGGAGGAAGAGGTTCATCTGGCAGATGGCCCAGGTGTTGAGGTTACGTTCCTGACCATAAAGTTTGAGAGCCTTGGTGTTCTTGCCCTTCTTTTCTAAATAATGGACAGCCTCGAGAAGCATACCTCCGGATCCGCAGGCTGGGTCATAGATCGACATACCCTCCTCAGGTCCAATGCACTCGACAATAAGGCGCACAACCTCTTTGGGCGTGTAGAACTCGCCACCCTTTTTGCCAGCGTCGTCAGCGAACTTAGCTATCAAGTACTCGTAGGCATTGCCGAGGATGTCCGGGGTAACGTCGGCAATGTAAGGAAAGCATCGCCAGCCAACTCGCGGAGCGAGCGCTGGTCTCACTCTGCAGAGTGCCGCGTTTGATGCTTTTGAAAAATAATCACGGATTGCTTTGAATCTGGCCAAAGTGTGC
>VGTI01000080.1 GCA_016874735.1 Deltaproteobacteria bacterium | reverse complement strand
AAATTCCGATAAGTTTACAAAGGAGACACTCACTATGAGCCACAAAAAACTACTTCTCAATACACTACAGACCAACGCCACCACCATCGGCTTATCGCTAATGCTTTGTAGCCTCTTCGTAGCCTGCGGGCCCAAGAGCACCAAAAAACAGGACGTGCGGCAAAAACAAAACAGTGCTGCTCTCGACGCCAAGCAGCCACCGACGACACCCAAAACTGAGCCGAAGCCTGCTAATCAAATTCCATCTAAGGATCCGGTAAAACCAGCGGAGAAACCCATTGTCACCGAGACACCCGCGCCCAAGATCAATATCGCTGGTGCTTGGAAGTCTGAATGCGCTAACAATGAAGACGACGAGACCTCGGAAGCCTGGATCGATGAGTACAATGGTGTTGAAGCGATCAACTTCAACCTCCACTTCTCGGACGAAAACTGCCGCACAGGTATTTACATGATGAAAACAAAAAGCACATTCGTCATTGGCCCAGCCTCGACCAAGGTTCCCGGCGCCTTCGCTTTGGACGCCAAAATTGTGAGTGTTGAACTCATCCCCGCCAACCAAGAGGGCGCCGACGCGTTGACCGCGTTCTTTGCCGATAACGCCGTTTCAAACTGTGCCGCTCTCGTATTCACAGCAAAAGTTGCAACGAACGTGACCTCTTGCAACCTCGTCCCCACTAACCACTTTGATCTAGTCAAGGTCGACGGGGACCAACTCAAATACGGGGATTGTAGTGATACTAAACTCTGTGCTTCGACGGAGACTAGACCCACTGTTTTGGACACCATCACTTATCAAAAAGTAAAATGATCCTCATTTAGTGAACGCGATGTCCGTCCAAACGCATGTGACTGACTCCACGGCGCTAAGCACGATCCTACCTAATTTAACTGCCGCACCCTCCCCGACTTTTCCGGAGGGTGCGCGCCTCATAATCAAACAGTCATCGGGCCCTAAAGTAAACGATGACCGCGCCGTGGCTAACATGCTGCCGCTGAGCACCACTAGGATACTGGCAGCGGATGCGACGTCTTTGGTCAGAGTCTCGCTAGGCCGCAAGCGACACACTTCAGTGTGTCCCTTGGCGTCGTCACGACGCACCATGAGATTAAGGTCGCTAGCGGAGTCGCCATGGAGACTACCGTAAGTCGGCCAATCGCCGCTGAAGACGTGGGGCACCTCAATCGCGAGATCCGCTGTCCCGTGGACTCCGTGATCAAGACGCATGCGGCCACCAGTCAGCTGGATGATGTGGCGCTCGTATCCTGGAAATGCGGAAAAAGGACCAGACGCATTTACATATGCCTTGCTCATGCGCCAGAGAAAAGGCTCAACCAGAGTCACACCTGGCGGCTCGATCGCTAACTGCGTGGTCTTGCCGCCGCCGTTCTTCCACGGAGTCGTTACGTAGTCGCTAGCACCCAACTGAACGATTTGCATTAAAGAATCCATTCGCTTTGCAAAGACACCAAGAAAAAACACCCTAATCACTGGTGGTTAGAGCCGTTACTGCGACTTAGGCGTTCACTTTGTAAACGATCATTGCATTTAACTATCAATATTTATTCATTAAATTCCGATAAGACCCCAAAGGAGGTCGTTATGACAACGGGACCTAAACAAACCAGCCGCACCCGCCAAGCCATGGTCACCATACCTGGACTCCTGCTGCTACGCAGTCTGCGCATGAGCTACCGCCGCCCTCGTTTAGTGCTCGCTATATTTGCGCTCACGATTATCAGTCTCCTTCCCGGACTAGCGCAACTCAAAATCCTACTCTCAGTGACCGACAGTACTGCCGCGGACTCTGAACTTGGGATCAATCAAGCGCGCAAGAGGGCAGCCTTTGCCGGAGATCAAGAGCTGACCACGATCTTTCAACGCCGCGACCACGGCATGCTCAACGAGCAGGATCTCTGCGGTATTCGCGCCTGGGTACGTAAGATTGATTTTGCCAATCAAGACGTCCAGTTTATTAATTCACCCTTTACCGCGCGCTACGGTGCGGAGACACCTCAGACGCTCACCTACCCCCTCGCCATTAAACTTAACTGTGAGGACCCAAGCACGAGCGTCTATCCTTTGAGCGCCGTCATGTCCGCGCCCCTGATCGGCACCTTAGTGGCTGCCAATCAGAAATCCCTATTGGCAGTGATCTACCTGCGCAACACGCCGGGTGGCAGCAAATTTGGTTCGTTTGACCCTAATGTGGTTGCCGCACTTGAGACGGATCTCGCGCAATCCTTCCCTGCAACTCATACCGTTAGTTATAACCTCGCCGGCGGTGCCGCCTTCAAACTTGAATTTCTTAAGAGCCTCATGCGTGATCAGTGGGTTAATTTTCTGGTGCTAGTGATCTTTTGTGTAGGATTTCGCGTCCTTTTTGGTAGCTGGCGAGGATCTTTACTGCTTGGTGCGAGCCTCGTCGTTGCCAATATCATGCTGTTCTCAGCCATGGGCGCAGCAGGTGTCCCGATTGATATGTTGACCAATAGTATCTTCACCATCGTCGCACTCGCATCCATCGAAGACTTTGTATTCCTAGCCCAAATGACTCAGGAAAATGGCAACACCGCTGATTGGCGCCAGCCTTTCCGCCGTCTCATGCTGCCGTCTTTTTACACCTCCCTCAGTACGGTTATTGGGTTTTTGTCTTTGTGTCTCTCGGACATCGTATCGATACAGCGTCTTGGCCTCTGGGCCGCGATTGGTGCCGCCTTGGAATTCGTCATCGTCTTTACCGTGATTCCAGCTGTATTGACGCTACTTCCCCGCATGAGGTCATGGACCAAATGCGAAAGCACCGCCGTTGCCCGCACGGTCCACGGCATTTGTCGCACACGACTACCAAGGTTAGCCTGTGTGGCACTCATCGCCTTGGTACCGCTTGCGACCGTGGGCATAGGTAAACTTGAGGTACGCGATTCGCTGACTGATGTTTGGGACGCGCAGCACACCTTTAATCAAGCTGTTGCTACACTCAAAAAGGACTTCGGTTGGTCAGCTGCGATCGACCTGGTTCTCCCTGTGGGCGCAGATCTCGAAAACGCCGAAAAAATTATCGCCAAGATAGGCAAAATTAACGGCATAGTTCGCGTCGAAAGCCCTTCGGCCTACGTAGCCTACGCCGCTCGTAACTTAAGCTATGAACGGTTCATGCTGATGCAGCGCGAACTCATGCTCGCTGACGGCACCAGCTACTGGTATGCGAAGTCTCATCAATTAATGCGCGTCAGCATCTTTGTCGAAGATTCGCAGCTTACTAGCCTTGCGCCGCTTATTCATGAGGTCAAAGACATCTGCGCCCCTTCAAGGTGCTTTGTGACCGGGGATCTAGTCGCCTACGCAGACTATGCCGCAAAGGTCATCGACACTTTAACCGAGAGCTTTATTTTCAGTCTTGTTCTCGTCGCCCTGCTGCTTCTGTCGCTGGCTAGAGCGTTGCGCATGACAAAACCTGCGACCATGATTTTTGCCTCGATGTGGGGTCCAGTTGTGTTACTCGGGATTGGACCCTGGATCTTCGGCGGTCTCAATTTTATCAGCTGTGTTTTTGCTGCCGTCTTAGTTGGCCTAGCAGGAGACAGCAGTATCCAGTACATGTTTAGCAGTCGCCTTGGCGCAATTTCCCAGGGCATATCTCAAAGGAGCACCGCCTCCGTTCAGATGACTATATTGGCTACTTTGGGCTCGTTGGCTTTTCTGGTGTCTGACTTCGCCCAGCCACGCACGCTCGGTCTACTTTCTGCGGCTGGATTCATCGCCCTAGTCGTCGGCGACCTGTGGCTTCTGAAAACGCTCACTACGTGGGTACAACACTTGCGATCTTCTGATCAAGCGACGCGCTTCAATGCTAGCAGCGTGCAGTCATCGTCGGCCTTGTCGGACCCCATGATTTCGTCGTAAGCGGCAAGCACCAAAGTCCGCAGCTCGCCATCGTCTTTGGCCGCTGCGACGATCTTCTTTAAATCGCTGAAACGTTGGCGACTGCCACTAGTCGCTCCATTTTCAATCAACCCATCGGTGATCATAAGCAAGATATCACCTGGCTTAAAGTCAAAGCGCACCATCGAAATCTCTCCAACAATGCCAAGGGGCGATCCCACGCTATACAGTCGCTTAACTACACCATCCGTCTTAAGGTAGAGCGGCAGATGTCCGGCATTATGGTAGATACCTACACCATCTTTCATATTAATGACGACAAATCCCATGGTCATCCACAGGTCAGTCTTTAAACCCGAATTGGCGACGGCACGATCGGTCGCCCTGATGAGAAGCTCGATGCAACGCTCGTCAGATAAGCCCGGGAAATGCGCCAGCAGTGCATGCACTGACGAGACTGCGCCCGATACAGCACCAGTCACAAGTGCTGATGGAATACCGTGGCCAGTAACGTCACCAATCTGCAAGAATAACCGCTGATGATCGGCGTCATATTGATAGCCATACCAATCGCCGCCGGTCTCCTCAGCAGCAATATAGGCGGTACTTATGGAAATACCAGGTATGGTCGCGGGACTCGGCAGCAGAGCCGTCTGAACAGCCTGGGCTGCGCGCATCTGCCCTTCGAGTCTGACGCGCTCACGCATATCAGTCGCATGACGAATATTTCGAAGTGAGATGGCCCCTTGCGCAGCTAATAGACCCAAGGTTTTTAACCTTTCAGGGGTAAAAGCTCGCGCGGCCAAATCGTTTTCGAGATAGAGAATACCAAGAAGCTCTCCCTGCCCCTGGATCGGGATACAAGCCAGAGATCTCACACGAGCACTTGCAAAGTAAATATCCTGACGAAATTGATGCGACTCACTGCAATCAGTAATGGCCACAATCTCTTGCGTACGAGATACGTAATTTATAAGGGATAGGGCGACATTCTCTGACAAATCCCGGGCATTTTTTATCTGCCGGTCGGCGCTGAATACCGATCGGTACCTAGCCTCAATATGCGATCTGAGTTCTGCCCCATCTTTGAGAAAAATATGTCCACGGGTAGCTCCGGCAGTATCAAGCGTAATCTTAGCCAGGATATTTATCAGCTCCTCCATATCGAGTACTCCGGAGATGGCCTGACAAGCTCTAACTATACTCTCGAGGTCAAGATGATCGACCCGGTTCAACGACGTGGTGACAGCATTGAGGTTGGGTGCCGCCAGTTGACTGAAAGACATGTCCCAATGGATATCTGGGAATTGGGATTCGAGCAGCCGCACCTTAGCCGTCGCGCCCCACGCTGCGTAAAAGTGATGCGCCTCGCGTATAAGTTGTGTCGCTGATGGATCACCTTGGCGCATACTAAAGCGTCCAGAACGCTCATAGGTTAAAGCCTGCGCTGGAAAAAAACCAGATTCGGCCGCGAGCCGTCGACTTTTCTGATAGGCATGAAGCGCCGCAGCTACTCGACCTTCAAGTCTGGCCACTTCAGCCACCAAGAGGGGAAAGATCCAACCAAAGCTACGAGGATTGATACGACCTAGTCGTTTATAAAAACCAAGCCCGGGGCGTAATTGACGGAGGACGCTACGATCAAAAGTATCGGGATCTTGATTAGCTAAAATAGCAAGGGCCGCAAACATGCGAGCCTGAACAAAGGGCATGCCCGTATTTTCTACAGACCATATATAGGGACGCGCTATTTCGTCTTGCCGGACCGCTTGGGCATAGCGATCGTTAAGGAAATTATAAATGATATACAAACTGTAGTAATTGAAACGGGCCGCCGCCGTTTGTCCCTCCAGAATTTTTTCGACCTCTGCACGATCGTTGAGGAGTGGAACAAAAGCAACCGGCTTCGCTGTCAGTTGTCCGATTAGTTGGCAGGCAACTCCTAGATTGAATTGCATCTGGCGTTGCTGATAGCGACGCACTAACTCATAATAAGCGTTAGCAGTTTGACCTAGATGACGCAAATCATCCCAACAATAGATCTTATTGACTATGGACAAAAACAAAGCATTACAGCCCCACTCCAGGTCCCCATTGGCCAAAGAAGAATGCGCCAAACCATCCAATGCATCCATTTCCTCTCGCTTAGCGTCCTGCCACGCATTTACAAGTCCGTAGGCGATGATGGCCGTACGCAGATAACCCAGACCATAGCCTCGATCTCGGGAAGTCTTGACCAACAAATGGGTCAAATTGTGCGCTGCGCTGTATTGTTTAAAGGTCCCTGCCATAACTGCTGCATAGGCAGCAATACCGTTGGCACCACTTTCACTCATACCGTGTACTACGGCGTGTTCCGTCCTCTTAACTAGAGATAGGGCCAACATGTTTTTATCAACAAAAAATGCCGCTCCGGCAATCTCGGCGTATAAATCAGATATCGCCAAGTGGCGCACATCCGTCAACTCTTTCAGTTTATGTATTTGACCGGTTATTCTTCGATTAAATTGTAATTTTAATTTAATGAGCTGGCATGCCACTCGGATAAAACCCGGATAACGCGGCAAGGGTGCACCGAGTATGGCCAAGCCAGCACAACTCACGTCAATAGCCTCAACGTATCGCCCCATTTGTCGCAGCGCACTTGCCATAGCTATGTAAGCCGGCGCTACATCAACTGCGCTGACTGATGTTAATGACCTGATTTTGGCAAAATACGACTCCAAGTTAGTCGACTGACCGGCATTGTAGCCAATTTCTACTAAACGCAAATGGAATTTAAGTGATATTTCTGGATGATCTACCCAGCCATTTTCACCAAGAGCCCTTAGCCCCATTTCATAGTAGTTAAAGGCATCTTCGTAGGCTGCTGTGCGGACGGCCTCGTTTCCGGCGCGGAGACATAAATCCGGCAAGTCCTTCCGTTCGTTAGCTGGGATCACAGAAAGGGCTGCATATAAATGATTGGCAGCGTCCAGCAGAGCCCTGGTTTCGCCGATACCTCTGTAATAGCGACCAATCGCTAGGTGCGCCTCCTTGATCGCGTCATCAGTTAAGATCTGGACCGCAGCCTGCTGCAAGCGATCGTGGGCAAACCGAAAACGCGCCTCTATCGTGCTGTCTGCCGTGTTAAGTAAGCGGTAGTTGGAATCCAGCGGTATAATCACCCCACGCTCGATGGCGACACCCAGAGTCCTACCCAAATCATCGCCTCTAACCTGGAGGACCTGACATAAGGCTGCGATAGAAAACTCAGCACCAAGTAGCGCGGCATGAGCCAAAGCCCGCGCACAGGATTCTGGGAGAGTGCGTAATTGCAATGTAACTAGCTCTAAAACATTCGCTGCAAGAGGGACTCTTTGGGAATTGGCGTTGTCGTAAACAAAACGGCTCAATTCATGATTGAATTTTATAATCCCGTTGTCATATAGGGATTTCAACATTTGCGTAACGAAATAGGGATTACCTGCAGTGCGGCTAACAAGCAAAGAGGCTAAAGGCCTAGCATCGGTGGCATCCATATGCAAAGTGTCGTTGATAAGTTGCTCGACGTCACACAACTCAAGTGGATTTAGCTCCACCTTAGTAAAGGAAACACCCCTGTCTGCCAATAAATTCAACGTTATCTGCGCCGGATGATGATCATCGACCTCCCGATCACGAAAGGCGAGGATCACGGTTAATGATTGCTGCTCCGCTTGAGTACTCAAAATCTCAAGAAGTTTGAGAGACCCCCCGTCTGCCCACTGAAGGTCATCGAGAAATAGCACTAATGGCTGATTCGGGACCGTCAAAGCCCTCAGAAAGGCTTCAAACATCACCCTGAGGCGATTTGAGGCCTCAATCGAAGGCAAGTCTTGCACCTCAGGTACAGCACCTAATAAGGTCCCAAGTTCAGGTATGACATCAACGATGACTTTAGCCTGCGCCCCTAGGGCTGTCTGTATGCGATCACGCCACCAATTCAGTTTGTCAGCTTCCATAGCTAAGAAATGCGAAATGAGCGAACTCAACGCTTGAATAAATCCCAGATAAGGGGCGTTGCGCAAATACTGATCAAACTTGCCTTTGGCATAAAAACCGCCTGAAGTAGCAATCTTCTGGTGCAACTCGTTAACAAGCGATGATTTGCCGATACCAGAGGCACCGGCAACGAGCACTAATTCAACGCCACCATGAGTTGAGCGATCAACGGCTTCCGCCAAAGTCCGCAACGCGGAATCGCGCCCATATAGCCTGGAGGGAAGCACAAAATGGCTGTGGTGATCTTTGCGCCCCAGTGGCAAATCACGTGCCGCCCCTGCAGCGCAGGCCTTGAGATCTTCCAGTAAGCCAACCATCGTCTGATAGCGCTCGTCAGGTTCTTTACTAAGCATTTTCGCCACAATCCGGCTTATCAAGGGCGGAATATGCGGATTGACCTCGGTCAAATCTGGGGGCGTTTTCGCAACATGAGAGTGAATAAGTTCGAGGGGATCTAAGTTGAGAAAAGGTAATCTACCGGAAAACAAACGAAAAAAAGTCGCGCCCAGGGCATAAATGTCACTGCGATGATCGACAGGCCGATTCATGCGCCCAGTCTGTTCGGGAGCTACATATGCCAAGGTACCTTCGATGAGTTTGACCTCAGTCGAAAATGCCTCTTCTTGCGTCAGTTTTGCCGAGATACCAAAATCTATGATTTGAACCTTCTGAAAATCGTCGCTCACGACGATATTGCTTGGACACAAATCTTTGTGGATGATGTGATGTTGATGCACGCGAGCCACGGCTGCAGCAATGATCATGGCAAGGTTTAGGATGTCCGCGATTTCAATATTCTCTGCCAAAGCGCCATCTAGGGACCGTCCGCCCATATCCTCCGTTACAATTGTCCAGTAACCATCCAACGATAAAAGGTCTAGGGCTCGGGGCACACAGGTATCATTTATATCTCTCATCAACTGATATTCACGCCGGAACCGAGCAAGGTCGGCAGCTGTGGGAGATTTCGTGATCATCCGTTTGAGAATGACCGCTACTCCATCACTGTCGCGGATGGCTCGCATCACCTCGGTATTGGTACCCGAGAACACTTTATTTTTTTGCGTAAATCCGCGCAGCTCAAACCTCTTTCCATGAAACGCTTAATCTACTGATCCAGACTGCGAAATCACGCGGCCTTTTTACGGGCCTCATGCGCTACAAGCATCTCGCTGACAATAACCTCGAGTTGTGAAGCCTTTGGCGGAACTATTAACGGTGGCGCCACATAGACTGATATTGTGCGGTGGGTAGGCTTGGGTATTTTCTTCATCGCGGGACCATTTTTACGGCTAAAAAAACTCCCCCAAAGACCTCCGATCGCCATAGCTATGACTGGTACAGGATCAGCGGCCAAGATGCGTTCCACCCCAGGCTTAAAGGCGTTCAGCTTGCCATCATGGGTAATCATGCCTTCAGGGAATATGCAAACTACCTGATCGTCGCGAAGAGCATCCGATATGGCCAGAAACGCTTTCTCCTTTACTTCAGCTGACTCTTTGGCTGGAGCAATGGGTATCGCTTTACATAATTTGAATATGAAATTGACGCCCTGTGCAGCAAAAATCCTGTGGTCCATAACAAACCGTACCGGTCGATTACAAGCAGCAGTAATAACAAGCCAGTCTATAAAACTGACATGATTGCAGACGAGCAATGCTGCTCCCCGACGCGGTAAATGCTCACGCCCATCATAGCGCAGGTGATAAATCGTGCTGGCAAGCAGCCAAAACCCAAATCGCAGGGCGAATTCAGGTACTAGCGCAAAAATATAGGTGCATACAGCCAAATTAAGGACAGCAATGGTGAGGAAGATCTCGGGCGTTGATGCTCCTAAATTATAAAGCACCATGGTCATCAATGCCGAGGCCACCATAAACAGCGAATTCATGAGGTTATTGGCTGCGACTATACGTGACCGATAACGCTCATCACTACGTTGTTGAATCAGAGCATATAGGGGCACGATGAAAAAACTGCCAAAAAGGCCGATACCGCCCACATCCATGAGGAGCCTGATCGGCGAAAAGTCACCGCGTGTCTCAAGAAACGCACTCAGACCGACTAAATCGCCGGCTGGTGGATAGGTCATCAGGAACAGATCAAGGCAGAACCAAGTCATGCCTGCGGCGCCAAACGGGACCATACCAATTTCAACGTCCCCGCGTGACAGGCGTTCGCAAAGCATCGAGCCAACTCCGATGCTAATGGAAAAAGTGGCTAATAGTAGGGTAACAATCTGTTCGTTGCCGAACAGCACGAACTTAGTAAAGCTTGGCAACTGGGCCAAGATAGTGGCACCAAAAAACCAAAACCAAGAGATCCCAAGTATCGATAGAAATACGGTCTTCTGCGCCATCGCCAGGGACATGAGATTCTTGGTCTCAGGTAGCGGGTTCTTAGTTAGTTTGAGCTGAGGATCTGACGCCGGGGCCTCGGGAATGTAACGGCTAAACCACCACCCGCAGACACTCACGGCCAGAATTGCCGTTGCCACGTACTGATGCCCGTGTTCCAGCAGCAGTCCAGCACTGATAGTACCGAGCAGAATGGCGAGAAAAGTCCCCATTTCGACCAGTCCGTTTCCTGCTATCAGCTCGTCCTCTGCAAGATGCTGCGGCAGGATACTGTATTTCAACGGTCCAAAAATGGACGAGTGGGTTCCGAGGAGAAAGAGCACCCCGAGCAAAAGCTCAAACTTGTGCAAATAGAGGGCTATCGCCCCCATCGCCATGATGCCAATCTCAAACACCTTGGTGTACCGGATCAGCATCGACTTCTCGAATTTATCGGCTAGCTGCCCGGCGATGGCTGCAAAAAGGATAAAAGGCAAGATAAACAGGCCTGAAGCCATGTTTATGAAAAATCCCGACTCGGCCTCGGACGTCGCACGCAACGCGATGAAAAGCACCAGGGCGTTTTTAAACAGATTGTCGTTGAAGGCACCGCAGAATTGGACCCAGAACAGGGGAGCGAATTTTCTCTGACCGAGTAATTTGAACGTATGCACAGCTTCCTCCCGAGGCGAATCCTTGGGGAGCTATCGGAAGGCATTGCAGCAAAGTTTAAAAATTAAGCGGCGCTCACAACAATCTCAGCGTGTTACGGCCACATAACGCACGGCGATATGACCATCGGAAGCTCAGAGACTCTCCAGATCACCCTGACCAACCAGAGCTTCTCGGACGATCGTGGCCATAAGAGCCACAAAATCACTGGCCGCGTTGAACATTGGTTGCACCACAATTCTTGGTGACACCCTACCAAGGCGACGCGCCTCTTCCGCCAAGCGGGCAGGTTCGTCAACGCGGTGATCGTAAAGGGTCTCTAAACTGTCGACGGTGAATGACACTCCCCCGTTGATGAGGACACCACGGCAGTCACTGGCTGCCACCGCGGCTAACGCTTTGTCGGTGGTTGGCTGTGTCCATCGGATGAAAGGAATCTCGTCGTGGTTTTGGTAGCCATAAGATACCCGGTGGGCACCGTAGCTCTGTTTTAGCTCATCAATCACGCGCATGACCTGCGGCACGTAGGGATCGCCTTCTTTGACCAACCTGTCGACCAGCCCATGCAGGGGCAAGAAGATGCACACGTCCTCTGCATCG
>VGTI01000079.1 GCA_016874735.1 Deltaproteobacteria bacterium | reverse complement strand
GCGGGTAACGGGGGTTTTGCTCCACAAATGGTACATTTAATAGGAAGGGCGCCACTGACCAAACGTCGCGAGGAGGGTAGACAGAAGGCACGAACAATGAGAGTTTTTCACTGGAAGCAAGAGGGTCAATCTAGAAATGCCGAGTTGACTTAAACTTTTAGCCCAACTGTGTCACCCCTGCTCGGACAGGACAATCTCATGTTCTTGAGTTAGCCTTGATGGTTGATGATTCCCATCAGTTAAAGTTCAACCCGGAAATATCGAGACAAAAATCATTACGACAAAAAATGAATAGTCTCGGCTTGATCCGACCAGTTGGCTGGGGGATCTATAAACTTCTTCCGTACGATGAAATTGAAAAAATTTCATTGAGAGTGGATTCTTCAAAAGAATGAGGAATGTGATTGCATTGCCTTGCTGTCCTAGCGTCACTTTGCAGAGAAATCAAATACCAGTTACCCCAACGAAAAGTATTTGATTTCTTTGCCCCTCCAGATGCTTGGCTCGACCGTCAAAAACCCATTTCTTTTAAAGACTTGTGCCATAAATCATAAAGTTTTCCATATTTTATCCGATAACCAAAAGTCTATGATCGATATCGATCCTATTATTGTTGGTGTTGTTGACCCTTCACCACATTGATATTGGTGCCACCAAAAGCACCACTCATTCATAGCCATTCTTGGGATACTAACGAAACGCTACCATTTTTGGAGGAATAAGGAGGTAGCAATGAATCAAACTCCAAGGGATCCCTCTTTGAGGTGTGTCTACGGATATGTGCGAGTTTCGACTAATCATCAACTTGAGCTTAGTCCCCGTCAGCAATCTCACGAGATCAGGGATTATTGTACTAAGCAAGGATTCCCAGAACCCACTGAGATTTTTATCGACGAGGGAGTCTCCGGTCTCAGCAGGGACAGAGTCGCGTACAAAAATTTGATGGCAACAGTCAGGCCAGGTGATGCGGTAATCGTCCTTGATATTTCAAGGCTTGGGCGCAGGGCTAAGGAGGTCTTAGGAGCTTTGGAATTTTTCAAAGATAGCTCCATTCGATTTGTGTCAATCCGACAACAACTTGATTCGAGTACCCTCACTGGCCAATTCACATTCTCTATTCTGGCCTGTGTGAACGAAATGATGGCCAATGATGCGAAGCAGAGGACAAAGCTAGCCCTAGACTACAAAAGGGCACGTCGAGAAAAGCTAGGTGGAGCTTATGTTCCATTCGGATTCGATTGTCCTGACGGAAAAACACTCGTACCGAATACGAATGAACATCTGGCCATATTGGCGATAAACAAGCTGCAAGCAGCAGGATGGTCTCTGAGAGCCATAGGGAGCTACCTTAGCGAGCGGGGAATTAAGACCAAAAGTGGCCGCACAACATGGCATCCAGAAACCATAAGAAAGCTCATCCGTCGTACCGATCGCGTAATCACTGACGCAAAAGTGGTAGAGGTGACGGAGGGGTGACAGAATCCGTTGTCACCTTACGGTCGATAGGTGTCAAAATTTGCAGGTAACCACTTAGCATTCGAGCTAGCTGCAGGCCAATGATAGCCAAAAATGACTGATCTTTACCAATTTTGGTTATTACCCCACCTCTGTTCAGATCAAGTCACCCCACCTATGCCGATCGAAAAATCAATAATCATTTAGATACCGTTTAACTGTCCGTAATTTAACCCAAATTAAATAATGATTTTAGGGGTTAAGTTTCTTTCTAGTTCACCGATACAGAAGAGCTTTGCGGAAAGCGGAGTTACGAGCAGATTTCTCTTTGTACAAAATGGCTCGGGACTTTTTGGTGACATACGATTCGTGCATTCCCTGGAGGCTGATAAAGCGAGGATTTTATCTGATCGGTAGGGTCGGAGGATGCGATGGTTATTTCGAAATCTAATACCACAGATGTTAACGACAATTCACGCCCTAAGCGTCGCCATCATGTACATGTCAGCGCTCTGGGTAAAGGTTGGTCAAGGGCCATGATGGCTCTACTGGCGCTTTTAGCGTGGCACTGCTCGAAAGGGCAGACAGACGGTGCAGTAGATGGGAGCCAAACTCCCAATCCTGCTGGTGGGACCGGTCCCATGGGTGGGGGAAGTGGTTTTTGCACTGAGTCTGGGATGCCTTCGGCACCTGTTGGTGACAGTCAGATAATTTTCTCCATCAGTACCAACATCGACCCTTGCAGCGTTCGTGGTTATGTCGTCGGTTTTCAAGATCAGCTGAAAGTCAAACGCGCTGTGGGTAACAAGTTTTTCGTAGATCATGTGCCTGCTGGTGCGAGGGATCTCCTAGTCCTTGGTAGCGCTAAAACATCAGGTAGTTCCTTGCTCGATTCACAGAGCGATCGCGGATTGCGTCTTGCCAATCAAAAGATACTTAATGGTGTTGCTACTGAAATCAGTGAGCCTGTAGATCTGCCTGTCTTGGGTAGCATCCAAGGAAAAGTTTCCCTGATGGGAGCTTCTGAAGCGGCGGGTGTAGATATTTACATCCCAGGTACAGGATTTTTAGCTAAGGCCGATTTGAATGGCAAATTCAACATCACAGGAGTGCCCGTAGGGCACCATCAAGTATTTTTTGAGAAAGCGGGTTATCGAAGGGGGCAATTTGATCAGGTAAGAGTCGAAGCTGGTAAGTCAATTGAAATCGGCAACATGCTAATGGCCATCGACACGGGATCGGACGGATTTGTAATACTTAGCGGTGGATCAGGAATCTCTAATTCCAGGACGGTCGATGTTACCGTAGGTGCGACTAACGATGCGATTCTGATGAAAATTTCTGAGGATCAATCGTTTGTTGGTGCTAGTTGGCGTCCGATTACCACATCGTTACCTTATACATTCGACAGGCCTGGTGCCAAGTCTCTCTACGTCAAATTTGCAAATAGTAACGGTCTTGAAACATCGCCCTTTAAAGCAGATATTTTAATCGACGTCTTCTCGGATGCTCGATCGCCATTTGCGCCAACATTTGTCGTAGGTGACGTTGCTCCGCCTTCTTCAGATTTTGCGATCACAGATATCAGTGTGCCATCGAATGCGGTGGGTATGATGATTGCTGATTCACCAAACTTTTCTGGGGCCGCTTGGCAAAATCCAGCTCCTATTGCAAATTTCTCGTATCCAAAAAATTACGCTAGCTGTGGACAGAAGACATTTTATTTGAAATTCAGAGACAAAGATGGGTTTGAAAGCCAGGTCGTGTCTCGTACCGCTAACCTTGCATGTTGGCGTGCTATTTCAGTTGTTAACGCTCCAAACATCACAAGTGGAATCAACGGAGCTAATGGCAGTCCACCAGGTCTATCAGCCTGGACTGGTTCCGAGATGCTAGTGTGGGGTTACCGTGATTCTTTATATTCCGGTAATTCTTCATTTTCCGGTGGGGCCTATAATCCTTCCACTAACGCCTGGCGGTCGCTCTCTACTCAAGGTTACACAGGCACGCTTTTTGGCTATGCCGCAGTTTGGGCGGGAAATAAGTGGATTGTTTGGGGCGGGAGTGATTCGAGTGGCTCTCCCCTTCACAGTGACGGAGCGATCTACTCACCAGGGGCGGATAGTTGGATGACAGTTGGCCAAATAAATGCACCGTCGATGCGCTATAACCTTTCGGCAGTATGGACTGGCTCCACTGGGAATCCGGTAACAGAAAATCGCATGATTTTATGGGGTGGTCAGTCGTACTCGTATCCGACTGATGGATATAGTTATCATCCCGCAAGTGATTCATGGACTCAGATCAGTACAATAGGAGCACCAGATGCTCGCTCACTTGCCTCTACAGGTTGGGTAAACAATCGTATGGTCGTATGGGGGGGATACAGTACCTGTCCCGGTTGTCAGCCTATTAACACAGGTGGCATTTATGATCCCACTTCTGACAGTTGGAGCGCGATGGCGTCAGGCGGTCCCTCACCCCGCTATGGTTACGTTTTTGTACCAACATCTACAGGAAAGATCTTTGTGTGGGGTGGTTTTGGGCCTAACGGACAGAATGTAATTGGCGATGGGATGATGTTTGACGTCCAATCAAATTCTTGGAGCCCAGTACCATCTGCGGGTGCACCAACTGCGCGTGCTTATGCGACTGCTTTAGCTATCAGTGGTGGGCGGATCTTCCTCTTTGGGGGTATCGATCAGACAAATAACTGTTCCTCCGGCGCCTTTTCAAATGGTGCTATATTTGACCCTTCGTCGGGTACATGGACATTGGTACCATATCCACAGACCGCGTCAGGAAATGGCAATTGTAATTACTACACAGCCACTTGGACGGGTTCTGAGGTGATAATGTGGGCACCTGGAGGAGGGGGGATGGTTTTTACACCGTTTTAATCGACCAGTGGCTTAAATTCGTGAGGTGTCGTAGTTTTTCCAAGAGCCAAGCAAATCACGGGAACATTTGGATATCTTTGGTTTAATAAATGCCTTGCTCCTCCAAAGGTGTTGCCAGTCGTAACGACGTCGTCAATTAAAATAAACACAGATGAAGGGCCGCAAAGATTGTCGAAGCGTCTCAATTGTAAAGATTGAGCGTGTTCCATGACGCTCCACCTAGCCTTCTCTGGTTTGTCGAATTGGCGGGATATGATGTCAGCAATGTGGAGCCTCTGATGCTCGTCTTTTTTCCGCAGAAATTGGCAAAAAACATGATTGCGATTATCCCGGTTCCGAGCCTCATTTGGTTTTGAAATTCTAGGTTGATCACAGTAATCTGGGCTATTGGGTGAGCGGGAGCTTGGCATAGGTACCAGATAAGCTTCTGACGCTTTTTCAAGAGACATTACTTGATAGATAAGTTGATAGAAGGGTGCAATAAACTGCTCAATATGTTGTTTTTTGCCTTCTTTGAAGTTCAATATGGCAGAGGAATGAGAATTTTTACGCCAATTTGCCATGCTGATGGTAGGCTCCGGGCTTTGCGGCCCTGGATAGGAAAAATAAAGTGCTAGATAGCCAATGCGTGTGCGGGGATCGTATGACGCGTGAGGGTATTGCTCTATGTTAAGCATGGTGTGACTCGTGCGCGTAAGTCTTCTGGAGAATCCACAACGATAGCGCCACTTTTGACGAAGCCTGCAGGCCATGAGAGCTGAGGATTTTCAGCGAGGGACTTGAGCAGGAGCAGAAGTCGCTGTTGTCTTTGACATTCAGCGGCCTGATGGATCACACCCGAGGTCTCTCCTGCCTCAATGATGATCGTTGCTCTGGAGAGCATGGCCATCAGGCGGTTGCGTCGAGGAAAAAGATATCGTCCGGTTTCTTCGTGGGGAGCTGCGGCGGAGAGGATGATCCCAGCTTTGGTCTCAATCTCTTTTGCCAAGCCACGATTTTCTGCGGGGTAGATCTTGTGAATCGGAGTGCCCAAGATCGCCGCTGTAAGGCCACCCATCTCAAGGGCCGTGCGATGTGCCACCGTATCGATGCCTTTGGCGAGGCCAGATACGATCACAAATCCCATCTCAACCAAAATAGCCGTAACCCTCTTAGCTCTTATGGCACCCTCTGGTGTGGGATTTCGAGTACCAACCACCGAGATGGCGGGTCGCTCCAGGATCTGCAGATCCCCCTTGTAAAATAGGGTTGGAAACTGAGCATGGAGTGAAGGTAGGGAACTTTGAAAAAACTCAGAGGGCACCAGCGTGGCACCCCATTTCTGCAAGTATTGCTGCAAGCCGTCCGATTCGTGGCTTGAGTCATGAGCCGAAGGCGTCGAAGTCGTTTTTGCAAATTCTCCGGTCATGCGATCTGTGGGGCCTCTAAGGGTGACAAAAATCGGAAAAATCGAGACACGTCTGGCGCAGCGGCAGTGTAACGAAAATTTTGTGGGTTGTCTGCGAGACTATAATCGTTCGTATTGATTGGCTAATGTGAGGTGCGAGATCATCTCGAAGTCAGCGCTTAGGTGGCTTGGTGTGTGACCCAGTCCTTGAAATCCCATCGAGTCGGACGCTCCTGATAAGCTAAAATTGGGGGTAAGGATGGGGGTAATAACATTCATTGTTTTTGAAAATATCAATATATCCCGACTATTATAGTCTAAATTCGATTCCCGCCGCCTCCACCAACCTCTGCCGGGTAAACTTGAGTAACGTTAGACCCTCTTTGCATGGCATTCAGGTAAGTGCGAACATGAGTCTCACTGCTACCAGATTCAATGCAGTAATCAGAGTCAATCGCCAGCGGACGGAATGTAGCTTTGCCTGATACCTGGATTCAACTGAGACTCATGTCGTCTGAGAGTCGTCAAATCATCCGCATCATCCGCATCATCCGCCGTAGTAAAATTGCTCTTTGACTATCCGCCCATTTTTCCATGTCTGAACAGCTACCTGATGATACTTCCGCACGCCCCACTCTTTGTGCGTGTAGTCGAAGGACCACTCGACGTAGGTTTTGTCGGCGGAGCATCCTACAGATAAGACCTGTGCGCCGCGAAAATCAGTGATGGCGGAGAAGAAGGCGACTTCTCGTTCGTAGTTCGCTTTTTTACCAATGGTTGGTGCTTGATCGTTCTCCTGCATCACCACGTCATCGGCATAGAAACTGTCGAATGCTTCGAGTGCTTTGCCTGCGAGGACCAAGGCATTGAGTTCTTTAATTTTTGCTTCGAGACTATTTACCATCAAGGTCGCCATATAGGACTCCTTTGTGTTGTTGAGCACTGTGACTCACAGGGCACTTATCGGCTCAAATTACATTTGCAATAGTAGACAAAATCGAGAAAGATATTTGCATAGGTGCAAAAATGGCTATTGACCTAAATCAATTGAGAGTTTTTGTCACAGTCGTCGAGACGGGCGCTATGACCCGTGCGGCTAAGGCTCTCAAAATGCCTATTTCCCGTGTAAGCCGCACGATTTCCCGCCTGGAGGCGACTCTAGGCGCGACCCTAATCACACGGACTACGCGCACCATGCAAGTGTCTGATGCGGGCAAACGCCTACATCAGACGAGTCTCCCACTGATGAGACGTCTTGCCGCAATTGAGCAGGAATTTGCGGCGGCAGAAGGTGCGGTGGCTGGTCATGTACGGATAACAGCACCTGAGGATATCGGAAGCAGTCTTTTGGCGCCTCTTCTGGCGGATCTTTCAACGGCGCAGCCAGCCCTGACTTTTGAATTGATTTGTACCGATGAGCGACTAGATCTTGTTCAGTCCGGTATTGACGTTGCTCTGCGTATGGGTAAGCTGACCGATTCGACGCTTAAAGCAAAAAATATTGGATCAACAAATAAGATTTGTGTGGCAGCTCCCGGTTATTTGCATCGTTCCGGTAATTTGCGGGATCCAAGTGAGCTAAAGCAGCACTCCTGTATTCAACTTGCTCTGGGCAGCGAGGTAAGTAAGCCCGTTTGGGACCTTTATAGCGGGAGGTTGTCGTCTAGCTGTACGATATCACCCCGCCTCACATGCAATCACACGAGCGCCGCGATCACCTTTGCCTTAGCCCAAAGAGGAATTGCTTTGGTGCCTAGACCCATGGTGATTGATCACATCAAGACTGGAGCACTCACTCATGTCTTGCCACAATGGACTGGCAAAGTGATTCCCGTGCACCTCATTCATCCAGCCCAGAGGGTGATCCCGCCCAGAGTGAGGGCGGTGATCGCCTATCTAGAGGAGAGTCTCTGTCAGTACTTCTAATGTGTATTTTTTTGCACGAGGCGTCCATTGATGGCACTCTCACACTCATGGGTCATGAACTGTAATTTGCAATATGCGGTGTATTCAAAGCGCTAGTACACTTATAGTGAAGTGATGCGGGTGTGTGATGATTGGGTGCTGAAGAGTGCATGCCTTTTTAAGGCTAATCCATGTCTGGACTCTCAAGCTGGGCAGTCGTGAGGATAATCGCGGTGAAGAAGTCATCCCTTATCAGGCTGATCAATTATTGGCCACCTTATCTAGGATCCGGCATCAAGGTCAGGCATATCAGTAAGGACATGCGTTCCATTGATGTCGAGATGGCGCTACGGTTTTGGAATAGAAACTATGTTGGTGTCCACTTTGGTGGCTCGCTCTACGCGATGACGGACCCGTTCTTTATGCTGATGGTGATGGAGAACCTGGGGCGTGACTACATAGTCTGGGATAAGGCGGCTAGTATTCGCTTTAAAAAGCCAGGTAAAGGTCGTGTGACGGCGCAGTTTCGTCTGTCGGACGCGGAGCTTGCGACCATTAAGCAGGCTGCGGACACATCGTCTAAGACTGAGCCCACTTTTGAAATAAACGTCGTTGATGAGAGCGGCGACGTGGTGGCTGAGGTTGTAAAAACGATCTATGTGCGCCGCAAAGATAGGGAAAAGCCTAACGAATAAGCAGTAGATCCCAGTTAAGGCGTGCGTTCTATGTAGATCTTGCCGTCACCTATCATCTGATGCGCTAATTTAGCTGTCAGACCATAAATGCTGAGTTGAGGGTTGGCTCCAACACTGGTTGGGAAGATCGAGCCATCAAAGACGTAAAGGTTTTCGACATGATGATGGCGGCCGGCCTCGTTTACGACTGCTACTGTGGGATCAGGTCCCATTGCCGATCCACCCATCACGTGCGCTGATCCAACGCGTAGTAATAGGGGTTCAAAAGCTAGCGCGTTGATCGCATTCTGGGCCTCATGCCACGACGAATAATCACCGGATTGAAAGTGCCCAATGTGGACCGATTTAGCACCTGCAGCAAAAAAGACTTCGGCCATCTTCAGCATCGCACGCTTGGCGCCAGCCAGGATGTAGTCGTTAATAGGATAGTCGACCGTGGGACTACCATCAGAGAGCATTTCGATGCTTCCGCCCTGGCTTTCGGGATGAAATCCATCACGTAACAAAGCCAAAAAACCAGACGTGTAACGCAAGTCGGTGAGGCGATTTTTATAGGCCGGTCCAAATCCGCGTATGAGCACCGAGGCAAAGGCAGGTTGAAGTGGTACCGCTTCTAATTTGAATCCTAACGGTCCGTCGATACCCTGCTGCCATTGAAAATGATCGCTGTATGCTGACTGTGGTGCTCCATGGTAAGGATTTACTTCGTCTGGCATGCGTCCGAAGGAAAATAGTGTGGGATGAAGAAATGTTCTCTTACCCGTCCTGCGGTAGGGATCAGGCACCGTCGGCGATCTGAGCAGTATGGCGGGTGTGCCGATGGCGCCGGCTGCTAAAATAACGGTTTTGGCGCGAATAGTTACTTTGCGGCGACTTTCATTTTGTGTGATCGATTCTAAACTCTGGATCTTGCCGCCAGCGGCATTTAAATGACTGACTTGTAGATTGTGGATCAAGGTTGCACCGCTGCGCAGAGCAGCCGGTATGGTCGATACCAGCATGGACTGCTTAGCATTGGTCGGGCAGCCTAGGCCACAGTAGCCTAGGTTCCAGCACCCGCGCACATTACGCGGAATGAGCTCGGCGCGGATGCCAAGTTTTTCGCAGCCCTTTAGTAGAGTTTGGTTGTTGGCATTGGGGCTTGGCCAGGGGGCGATGCCAAGGCGCTGTTCCATAAGCTCAAACCACGAAGACAAATTCGCGGCAGTGTGTTCCCGTATGTTCCACTGTTTTTGCCAATGGCTTAGAGTTTGTTCTGGGGTTCTAAAGCTCGACGTCCAATTGACTACGGTACTGCCTCCGACCGTGCGTCCCTGTAAAATCGAGATCGACCCATCGAGGGAGAGGCGTGTCATCCCGTCTTGATACAGTGTGGCGTAGGATTCCATTTCGTCTAGATTGAATTTACTAGAGGTGTTTAGTGCTCCCATCTCAACCATAATTACGGTTTTACCTGCCCGGCTAAAGATCTCTGCGGCAGTACCTCCGCCAGCTCCGGTACCAACGATCACGACGTCGGCCTCGAACTGGCGATCTTCAGTGAAACGCGCGGCATCGTGAATGCGCCAGGTTTTTGCAGATTCGTCTTTGTACGGATCTGGAAGCTTCATGGTGCGTAGTCTCCAATGGTTTCGACGTACGGACGAATAGCTTCTGGGACGCCGGGATATCCAGTGGAAGCTGACGGCGTTGCTCCCGCATACCAACTCAACTGCAAAAGGGATAACAGAGATTGGTAGCCATAACGCAGTATGCGTACACCACCAAAGTTCCAGTTGCGGATGAGAGCATTCACCGCGGCCGGATCAGCTTGATGCCAGTCAGATCTGATCCCCATCATCCAGCGTGTGATCGGAAATTGGAGAATATTGAAAAGAAGTAAAAGGTCTTTTCTGATTGACTCTGGCGCTTGGTCAATGAGGTGGTCGCAATTTCTTATGAGGATAATGCTGTCAGATGCATTAATATCGCGGTTTTCTAGGCCGAGACTCACTTTAGTTATGGCTATAAGAAGGGGTAGGTACTCCGCCTTCAAGTGCTTGAGAGGGATGTCGAAAGATGCGGCTTCGGAGCGACTTGTCCAAAGGGCTTGAACAGTGACAAGCGGCAACGTCGACCTTGCGATCACGCGTCCCCAAAGATTAAATGTGAAGCCCTGAATTCCGCTTGATCGCAGAAAATCACGACGACTTTTTCTCATCGTTCGCTCGCATTTCGAATTTGAGTGATTCAGTACCTAACGGGCACTTGGGGATTCAGGAGGGAAGAAGGGTAGCTGGCGGATATAATGCCGAATATATCACGAGGGAAAATAGCGCTGCTAGACAGCACTATTTTCCCAGGTGTTTAGTATTCAGAGAGAGGGATTTTGGCAGGCAAAAAGTGCCTGATTTAAGGCGCTCTCAGCTGCAGCTAGGTCGCGTGCGTAGTTGGTTTCGACGCGTTTGATGCAGACACTGCCCGGTACTGGATGACCGAGATCGATGATGTCGTAGCAGGCGCGCATGCCTTGGTTAAAATGCAGTGCGGCGATTCCGGCGCTGTCTTTGTGGGTCTTTTGTGCTGCAGCAACGCATGCTGTCGCCTCAGTCTCGGTGGTCGCGCTGTCTTGCGGGGCGGCGGCGGCGAGGCCACTGGTGAGAGTCCAGGATAAAGCGGCAAGTACTTGTAATAATGTCATAAAAACCTCATCGGTTGTGCTGTTTTCGATCGAGCGCAGCCGTTTCGTAGCATCGAGCGTTACATGCGTCAACAAAAGTCCTTTATTTGATGAGAGTCCGAAAACCTGCAATGGATTGAGTGCTGGATGGATAATGGTTAAAATGTAATTAACTATCCGATTAGACTGTTTTTTATCTTTCGCGAGTGAGGAGCTCTCCATTGCGCCTGGTTGCCACCGCAGCGTACTTACCTCTGATTGCTACTATGTTGCTGTCATGTGTCGACCCTGCACCAGCCCCTCCACCTGTCAGTGGACCGCGCACAGCTGAAGCGAAGGCTGGAGATCCTGGTAAGCCCGTGGCCGCAAGTCCGCATGTAGGTGATAAAAGCAAGCCGCCCACTGTCGTGAAGCCAGCCCCTGCCGCACCAGCACCGTGGTCACCTCCACCCAATGTTGCTGCGCCTCAGGTTGCGGTCGGGAGCCCATCACCGCCTACTGACAATTTGGGGACGTTGCTATCAAGTTTGCTGGGTATGGGAGCGGGCGCTCTCGGCGGAGCTAGCTT
>VGTI01000078.1 GCA_016874735.1 Deltaproteobacteria bacterium | reverse complement strand
TGCTCCCACCGGCGCAGCGTTGATACTGAGGTGCCAAGTGCCCGACTCGCTTGACCTATTGACAAATACATAGGCGATACCTCCCTGCGTCCTATCGGCAGGGAGGGCGTAAGCTATTGAATGGGCACATTTAGGTAAGGATTTGGCTAGCTCTAGTCAGCCCCTCCCCTTTGCGCCCATAATCTAGCTGGGAAGCGCAGTGCGTGACGTGCACTTTGACTAAAGTTTTCCACAAAAATGCCGATAAGATGGGCGATTTTAGTAACAAAGAGGCTTAGACTTTTGCTTCTCGCTACTGCTATGTTAGCCATTTCCCTCGTCTTTCTTGGTGGTTGCCAAGGTGATGACGACCACTCCGATAAGGCGGCGGCGCCAGGAGCGTCACAGGGCAAGACTAGTCTTGCCCTGGTGGATGCGACGGCAGCTGTTAAGAAAAATCCCCGCACGGTTAATGGCTCGGGAGATCCCAGTGATCCGGTCAACATCGCGATCGCTGGCTCTAAAGCTCAGCTACTAAAGGCGTTTAGTAAGGCAGGTTGGGTTGTTCCCGATAAACGAGGTCTTGGTGCGAATACGCGAATGGCGACTTCAGTGATTTTCAAGAAGTCTTACCCTGCGGCCCCAATCAGCGATCTTTATCTCTACGGTCGCCATCAGGATATCGCTTTTGAACAGGAGGTCGACACTGGGGATGGACTGTCGCCCGCTGTGCGGCACCACGTTCGGTTCTGGCAGAGTGACGAAGTAGCCAGCGATGGCACACCAATTTGGTTGGGCGCGGCGACTTTTGATAGCGGCGTCGGTGTAAGTTTCAAAGGTAAACCGCATACAACGCACTGGATCGCGCCCAATATCGACGAGGAAAGGCAAGCAGTAGTCGACGCCCTGCAAGGCGCAGGAGCGGTCGAGGAATCCGGGTTACAAAGTGGCGGTTTAACGTCACTCACTGGGCTTGCCAATGCCGACGGCAATCCCATGTATACCGACGGTAAGATCGTGGCGATCGACCTCTCGTCGAAATGACGTCATCCACCGAGAC
Source organism: Deltaproteobacteria bacterium (assembly GCA_016874735.1). Taxonomy (NCBI): domain Bacteria; kingdom Pseudomonadati; phylum Myxococcota; class Myxococcia; species Deltaproteobacteria bacterium. Next base: position 10,625 of record VGTI01000078.1, on the reverse strand, counting down.
GAATCTGCTCCTGCTAAAACAACTCGATCGCGGCGAGCCGGTGCTCGCTCATACGTCCAAGTTTACTTATCGGTCGATGTTTCCAAATGCATCTTTTTTGCCTGAGCCACTAGATCTAACCAATGGGACGGATCAACTTCCCCAGCGACTGGTCCATCAAGGGGATCAGCCATAGTGATGACGCGTCTTTTGTCTGGTCTGAGTTTTCGGATCATATCCCCCAGACCAAAGGCCGACTCCTGTAGTTGATCCCTCGTGCCATCAGCTATCATGCGCTCAAGTCCTAGTTTCAGTCTTTGAGCCAGCTCGTTGGCATTCTTTTTGACATAGAAATAATCGGCTGCCTGATACTTAAGAAGCAGGGTTTCCTCAATCATGAGATTCGATGTACCGGACATCTCCAGTTCGTAGATAGGTTCATGAAATGCACGAGGATAGTAGTCAATACGCCCTTTCGACAACATGGGATAAAAGCTGTCCGTCGCGTCGGCGGTGACAAAGGGCAGTGTATTGATCTTAAGCACATCAGTTGACTGCCAGTCGCGACCAGTGCCGGCGACATACTTGCGCAGATCCTCTAACGACTTCACCTGTGCAAATTTATCTTTATCACTCTTGCGGATCACCAGAACGCGGTAGCCGTGTAAGCCACGATAAACGGGAATTTTGATTGACTGCATCCGCTCTTCGCGTACCTTAGTTCGGACCCGCCAAATAATATCTAGCTGGCCGCTTTCGATCCTAATGATATTACGATCACCGCCGCCGGACGAAGCAAATTTGATTTGGCATGGGCCATACTCTTTTTCGGTCTTACGCAGAGCCATGTCGATCAGAATAACGGGATAGTGATTGCGCGGATCACTCTGCGGTGCGTCCGGCAATTTGAGCACACACTCTTTGACCGGATGTTGTATTGATCCCAACTCGCTCTGTGCCACGGCGCAAGGTGCCCAAGAGGCCAAAGCTATGAGCGGCGGTAACGGGACCATACGCCATGAGAAGTGCGGAGTCGTCAAAGACCTCAATGCCTCAAAAGTGGAAAGCATCACACCAGCCCAAAAAATTTAAGAAATTCGGTCAAAGACAATGGCCTTGGCTTCACATCATCAAAATAGTTTAGACGCAGGAGCAACGCCATCACAGCCATTGTAGCAATAAACGGCCATTTATCCCTAGAATTCTCGCTACGAGAGATCGTCACCATTCGCACGAGAATGATCTGTACAAAGGTAATGAAAAACCATCGATCCGTGTCCCACCCCATTAGCCCAAGCAATAATGGTGATAAACTACAGCACCAAAGAACAAAGCGCTGCACACGAGGATGCTGGCCTTTTAGAGTTACGTTTAACAAACCAATTGAGGCAAACACCATCAGCGGTAAAATGCAGGTCAACACCTCGATCCAAGAATAGTAAAAATTCATCCGATCGGAGAATCGGTGCAAGAAGATCGAGTAAAAATCGGGACGGTGCACCGGGTATTCGCAGGTAAACACGCGTTGGAAGTAGGTCAAAACGGTAGCCTCATCCACCGTTTGAAGCTTGAGCCAGATCAGCAGAAAGACACCCAGAGCTGGCAGCAACAGCAATATATAGCGTCGCAGCTCCTGCGTTGGTGCAAGCATTAGGTATGCAATGACGATCGGCAATACCTGCAATAGCGTCATCTCATGGGTAAACATACAGGCAGATAGCAAAAAAGAGGCTGCGATGTCCTTGTCGCGGCTAAGCAACCAAAGGACCAAAGCCCCCAGTAGCCAGATCACTTGATCTATATAGCCGACCTCGTGGAAGAGATAGCCGCCTGCCGCCGACAGAAAAAACAAGGGTGCGACCGCCATTAAGCCACGCCGCACAGCCATCCATACAAAGGTCAATATGCAGCCGCACAGGACAGTAAATTGCAATCGCGCAATAATCTCAAAATTGAATAGACTGCAACCGAGCGGGTAAAGCAGTGTGCCTAGTAGCGCTCGACGACCAAAGCCATCCCACCAGTTTAACTGGTAATAGTTCACCGTCCAGTCGCTTGGCATGCGGTAGCCGACGTAGCATGCATAGACAACCGACGCCAGGGTGAGCATCAGCCATCCCAGATAACGTGCTGGCTTCAGTTTCGCCACTGATCACCCCCTACAGTATCCATGGTAAGCAACAATGCACTGAAAACCAAGAAGGCGAAGGACTTTTGCCCTTCGCCTTCGTAAGTTAATAGGTACAAGCTCCGTCAGTGCTTCTGTTTATCGGGATCTCCGAAAAGATCTCGTCCTGGTTTCGTGGCCTGTATGGCTGAAGTAATCGAACGTGACGCCATGATATAAGATGTATTTCATCACTCTACCATGATTGCACCGCTCAAAGATCCTGCGTTGTTATTCCATTGGTAGATGTCCATGACCGCAAAGTAAAGACGCGCGGCTCCCTCCGGCACCACGACGCGATGATGTTCGCCGGTGGTAGTCTTGCCGTCACCGATGAAAAACACCTGACCTAGTGCGGGACTGAGGTTGTAATAGTCGCGAGCTGCTTGCGTCGAGAAATCGAGAGGTGCCGGTGGCGGCAGAGGTGTCGGATCACCTTCCCCTAGAAAGACCGCGATCAAACTGTTGATGGGTGCTGTGATGTTGGATTTACCGTAAATAGAGCCTTTTTGATGGCTGACAATCTTACTCAAATTGCCGTTAGCGTTCGTCGGTGCATCAAGTTGGGAAAAGGTAATGGCTCCCCCAACGGAGAAGTAAACAGGTTTACCCACCTTCAAACAGCCTCCCACTGGGCTGACAAGAACGGGAGCATTGGCAAGGACGCGGTCCGTTGGCGTCTGCGGATCGTACTGAGTGATGATGTAATCGAGGTAGCTGCCAGCTGGGGACCCAGCAAAATAGGGATTCGCCGTAGCAGGAACCAGGTAATTTACGCTGCACGGCTTGACCGTTACAGTGGTCGTCGGCCCTGGGTTACTTGGGACACCTGGCCCCGAGGGTGTCATGCCACCGTTTCCTGGGTTTGGCGCCGATGATGTGCCTGGCCCATTGGTCACTGTAGTGGTTATGCTAACATCTACCGAAGCCTTGATCTTTATCGTCATCGTTGGTGGCATCGAACCTATCGGCGTCGTCGATACACCGGGCTTGCTGGAGGGTGAGGAGGGTTCCTTACGCGGCCAGATGAACGGGCCAAAATAGTCACTGAGAGAGCGAGGATCGGTTCCCCGTAGTTCAGGCTGGTCCTCTCCCGGCTCACGCGCTGCGTCCTCGGTGACACCGGCCAACGGCGCATTCGTCTTGTTAACCTGGGAGGGCGCTTTGCCACCTCCGGTCGCTGACTTCGCATCAGCCGTAGTCGGTCTTAGGTCAGCGTTCTGTGCCGCAAACTCGGCCTTACCGCAGGCGGTGGCTACTAACATCAAGCCAGAGCTAAACCAAAGCTGGCTACGCTGAAGTGAAAAATGACGCATGGTGTTCCTCCAAAAATTCCCAGGGGCCTGAGCGGGTATGCTGATCCGCCTGAGACAACTGGGCTATCGGAGGGAGCAATTTTAAACTTTAGCAAAAAGTGAGGTATCTCTTTTGAAAACACAGGAAGATGCCGTGAGCCCTGGGGTTTTTAAAGCCACCCATGGCCGCTAATCGCCTCAACCCTCACCAACCAACTCGAGCACTTTAGCAATCACCGAGGCATCGTCAGCGATTTTAGTGTGGGGATCCAAAGGTGCTGCGGGAAAACTTATTTTGACGTTTTCTGCCCCGTTTAGCACACCGGAATGCAGGAGGTTGGCATCTGTTTGATAAAAGTTCAGCCATTTGTCCGTCACTGCCGCAATATCCTGAAGAGAGTCCTCCGACAAATCAGCAGGCGCCTGGTTGCAAGTAGATTTAACGGGGTTGCCAATCAAACTATTGATGACGTCCGGCGGGGTGCAGAGAACGTGACTGATGGGATCGACGGTCGTCAGAGAACGCGGCGGTTTTGTATTCCGGATAGCGCTGGCAACCTGCAGGCTCAGCCATCCTCCGTAGGAATGTCCCACTACGTGTAGATCCGCGTCCGTTTGAGTCTCTGCTAGGTCACCAAACTCCTTAATGAAGTCCCGAACCCCTAGCTTCGTGACTTTTTGGGGATCAGCAGAGGTTATGAAGTTTACGACCGTGGCATCAAGACCGAAACAGCTAATGACGTGAGTCGGCTGACTGCCGCCTTCTTTATTAAGTTTAGTGCTGATTGCCTGCATATAGCGCACCATACGGGTACCATCGAGTGGTGCCTCCTCGTTGCTACCGCAACTCAGATAGCCACCAAAAAGCCCCAGCATCACCTGCCGCTTTTTGGGCTGATTCTGTACCTGCCGCGGCTTCGTGTTTACGGTCGGCGTTTCCGCACTGCGCGTTTTGTTTTCCCCGCAGCCAATGGTGATACATGTCAGCGTGGCTAGCAGGATGTGTTGTAGATTAATTAGCTTTGACAATGTTGGTTCCTCGAAGTCCCTGCACCTCTTTCTGGGTATCGGCATTTTCAAGGTGAAACTTTAGGGCTAAGCGAACCTAAGTCCTCGTAACCAAGGTTAAAAATAACACTTTAATTAAAACAATGTTTTGTTTTTTAAACATTAACTTGTTTTTGGTCGTCATTGGTTCGCAGAATATTCGCAAAAAATTCCCGGATTGCGGCGATCGTTTGTTCCATGTTGAGGTTTCAGCGATCCATTATGCGGATGGGCCATCGCTGATGATCAGGTTAGGTGTGTTGCCATTATTTTTCTAGAGAACGAACAAAAGCCGCTGACCACAAAGCCAGCGGCGCCTGTCAAAGACCGGGATAAATCAGGCCTTTTTCTCTTTTTTACCGCCGCCTTTGGCCTTGGGAGCCGGAGCTACGACGCGTTTTTTCTTCTCTTTCGGCACCTTAGGAGCCGCTGCACGCTCAGCGCGCCGTTGCTCAACGTCCGTTAGCACAGCTTGGAGTTTGTCTAGAGATGCTAGACGGTTAGCATACTTGCGGACTAGAGCTTGCAGCTTGCGAAAGGTGACGTCCCGCTTGGTTTGCTTTTTGTCCAGTTTCTTGTCGGCCAGCAGTTTGGTGCGGGCAGCAAGGTGTTCCTGGGCGTTCTTCAGGTGTTTTTCAATAACCTCACGGCTCTTCGACATGACGGCGGGGTCCTCTCGCTAACTAGTTTATGGATACGTTGTCTCTCAAATTTCTAGAGAGCCTAGAGTATTAGCTCATAATGACGTCCGAGCCAAGCCGTTCTGCTTGACATCTGGCAGAGGATTCTCATCTTTTTATAACGGGCCGTTGGCCACGATATGAGAACCTGATCTCGATTCCAAACCTGTGGGAGTGAGGCGTATGAGTCAAATGAGTAAACCCAAGTGGTTATGGTTACTTAACCTGGTGCTCGGGATAGCCCTGAGTGGCATCGCTCCGGTGGCGACGGCCGCGGGCTACCAGATACCAGCCTCCTCCGGTGCTGGTATCACTGGGGAGAACGTGGACGTCCTCCAGCGGATGTCCAAAGGAGTGGCCCAGATTGCTAAGCAGTCGAGTCAGGCCGTGGTCTTCGTCTCCGTTTATAAAAATGTGCAGAGCATGCCTTACGGCATGATCGATCCATTCGACTTCTTTTTCGGACCAGGTGGCGGACGCGGCGGTCAGGGTGGCCCAGGCGGCGGTCCGGGCGGACCCGGTGGGGGCCCCGGAGGTGGCGGTGGTGGCGGGAGACCTCACCGCGAGAAGCGTGAGGAGGGCGTAGGCTCGGGCTTTTTCATCGACGTGGCTAAAGGCTACATCATCACTAATAACCACGTGGTCCAAGGCGCAGATGAAATTCAGCTGAAGCTCGCCAACAACGAGACCTACACCGGTAAGGTTGTGGGCCGCGATCCCAACACCGACATCGCTGTCGTTCAGATCAAGAAAGAGGACTTTAACCGCACAGGCCTGGGTGCCCTACAACTAACCAATTCGGACGACTTGTCGGTTGGTGACTTCGTGGTGGCAGTTGGCGCTCCTTTTGGACTCGAGGCCAGTCTTTCCTTCGGTGTGGTCTCAGCTCTCAGTCGCGGCAGCCTCGGCATCGCCAATATCGGCAACTTCATCCAGACCGATGCGGCGATCAATCCCGGTAACAGCGGTGGACCACTCATCGATATGCGCGGCAAATGCGTCGGTATGAACACGGCGATTTACTCGCGTTCCGGTGCTTACAACGGTATCGGTTTCGCCGTGCCCGCATCGATGGTCAGAACGGTCGCCGAGCAGCTCATTAATAATGGGCACGTGCGTCGCGGCTACCTTGGTGTTTATTTGCAGCCGCTAGATGACGAGATGATCACCAGTCTGAATTTACCTGAGGGCGTTCACGGTGGCGGTTTGGTGAGCCGTTTGATGCCAGGTGGTCCCGCTGCAAAAGCAGGGCTGGAGACAGGCGATGTGATCGTCGAAGTTAATGGCCAGCTGATTAAATCGCATTCGGAAGTCACAACGGCGATCGGCCTCATGAAGCCAGGGACCAAAGCCAACCTCACGGTGTTCCGCGACGGCAAAAAGAAAACGATCACTGTGACAGTGTCGCAGCACCCTGAGGATCGCGGCCATGGTAGCGCTAAGGATGACGACAGCGAGGACGAAGACGAAGCGTCCAGTGCAGGTCCTCAAGTCTTTGGTATGACCATTGCGCCGTGGAGTAAATCAGCTCAAGAGCGCTACAACCTCGAATCCAAAAGTGGCGTCATCATCACCCAAGTCAGTCCGGATAGTCCCGCCGAGCGCGCAGGACTCCGTCCCGGTGATCTGATCCTCAAGGTTGACGGCCGCAAAGTTGAGGGCGTTGATACGGTGCGCAAGGCGGCCAAGGGTAAAAACCGCCTATTAGTTTGGATCGAACGAGCTGGTGAATATTACTTCGTCAGTCTCAAGTCATGAGTTTTGACCGCAAGTGACCACAGGTCACGCGACTGCGCCAGCTAACCACCTGATATTTCTGGATCTTGCCACAAAGCACCAAAAGTCAGGTGGTTTTGCCTGTTTAAGCCTCTCCGCCGCATAAAAATCTCAATCCTTTCAGAGTTCCATTCAACTATTACGCCAAAGTGACGATAAGCATTCTGGGATACCGGGTTTTGTCGGTCTCCGAGGGACGTGATATGCAACTAAAGAAGACATGGCCCCGCATAAGTGCGGCTGCTTTGGCGGCTGCCTTGGTGTCTTCTTGTAGTTCGAAGAACGGACTGTCGGGTTACTCTATTGGGAGCTCGAAGCTCCCCATATGCACAGGAACTGAGAGTGCTGACGCTAAATCGAACACAACGGCAAAAAAATGCGTCACTGACGATACGCTTGCCAAAAGCGCGGTCATCTATGTTGACGCCCTAACGGGACTGCCAACCTGCGACGCTACGCGCAAAGGCGCTATGTACTACGTGTCGCAGAACAAAACTCTACAGAGCTGCGACGGTAGTAAGTGGCAAATAATCAACGCCCAGGGAGCCGCGGGACCGCAAGGCGAAAAAGGTGCTAAGGGCGAAACAGGCTCGTCGGCACCAACATCGATCAGTAATTACTACACCGAGACTGGTTCGGTTTCGACCGTGGTCGAGAGCGGCAAGACGATCGCCAGAACGATCACCAAATTTTGGACTGCCAAGAACGGATCCTTAATAAAGACCTGCACTAGTGACACCTGGTCGGAAGTGAGTGGGGTTGCCAACGGCTTCAAGGCATTCAGCCGGACTTACGGCGACGCACTTTGCGGCGACATGACGACGGAGTCGCTCGCCTGCAACAGTGGCTATGCCTCCGTCAGTGGCGCCTGTAAAGCCGTGTGCAGCACAACGAATCTTGCGGCATGCAATACCATCGATGATTGCGTCAACTCTGGCATGAGCTGGGTTGGTGACCGGTGCGTCGGCGCCTGCAGTCAGGCAAACCTGATCGCTTGTAATTCTCTTGCCAAATGCCAAGGCACGGGAGGCGGTGGGCCCGGCGTGTGGATCGGCAGTCAGTGCAGTGCTATCTGCCCCGCGGGCCAAACGCCGACTTCAAGAGGATGCGAAGCTACCACGATCTGCACGGCCACCCAACAGGTGGTCGATAACCGTTGCGTCGACACCAGCTTTGCTGTGCAAGGCGGCAATTTGTGCGGCAAATACCCGAAGCCGATCAAGCTCGATAGCGGTTACCATCTGGTCAACTGCGATGTCGATTTCCAGGATGCTGTTACCATCGAACCAGGGGCCGTCATTGCAGTCGATGGGGCATGGACAATTCGATTTGCCAAAACGCTTCACGCGATTGGCACGGCAGATCTACCGATTACCTTCGAAGCTTCTATAAGAAACCCTATGGGCAAGTGGCTGGGGCTCATCGTCGGAAACAGCCACGGCTACGGTAACCAGGCGCCGTTTACCGTCACGGGCACGCATAACTTCGGTACCAAGGCAGCATACATCACGGTCAAAAACTTGGCAGAAAAGGCCAACGGTGGCGTCTTAACGCTATCGGGATACATAACCAACTTGACCGCAAGCTCCAACCCCTCGGCTGTCAATCTCGGCACCACCGAAGCACCGGTCTATCTCGAGAACTCCACGATCACCGGTGACACCATCAGCGTGCAGATGGGCGGCTCACCAGCTACCTCTGTTATTGCTAACACGCTGACTGCCGCAACCGAATTCACGCCAACAGCAGGTATCGTCGCCAGAAACACGGTGACGGCTCCCAACACGCAAGTGGCAGCAGGATCGCCTGGCCTTCTTCTTTTTAACACCATTAATGGCAACCTCTCATGCGCGAGTGCCACCACGCAATCACTCGCACAAGTTTACGGTAACGCCGTCTCTGGCACCGTATCCCTGAGTGCCTGTGGCAACAAGGGCGACAACACAAGCACTCTCGCAGCAGGGACTTGGGCCTTCGGCGACGATGGCACTTTAGGGCGAAGCACCACCACCGTTACCAATAGGCAAGTGCCACTTACGGCTCTCTTGATGACGGCGGCTGGGTGGGTCACTAATGCCACCGTGACCCTCGAACTAACGACAGTACTCGACGGCACTACGGTTCCGATCAATCTGCAACCTGGTTACAGTCCGGTTGTCATAATCGGTTTAGCCGGAATCTATTCGTCGCGCGTGAAGCAAGTCACGGGACTCACCGATCTCCTAGGCAACGTCAGCCGTACAGTCACCGTCGTCTCTCAAGGCAACGGTCCAATCGTCCGGACCGTGGGCGCGATCACCAACACGCCAACCTGGATGTGGACCAGCGCGGCTGGAGTCACTGGCCGGACGTACCGCTATAAGCTAAACGATCCGAACTTTATGACCACGTCCTTTGAGACCAAGTTACTTAGCTACAGCGCTCCGTCAGCTTTGCTGGAGGGCGTCCATACATTTTATGTGCAGGAAAAAGACGACCACGGCAACTGGAGCGACGCTACCTCCAGCAGCATCCTGCTCGACAAGACCGTCCCCAACACGCCGACGGCACCAACCGGTCCATCCCCGTTCACCAACTCTGCTACAGTGGTCTTCAATTGGACGAATCCAGGGGATAATGCCGAAGGCAGTGGTGTGGCCTCCTACAACGTGCAAATCGGTACCACTTCAGGCGGCTCAAACGTATTCAGTGGCAATGTGCGCGGCCTATCCAAAAGCATCACTGGCTCAGACCGCGACGTATACTACGCGCGCGTTCAGACAGTCGACTACGGCGGCAACGTATCGCCCTACTCTGGTAGCTCCGCCTCAGTGACGATCGATCTTGTGGCACCTAATCAACCGGATGCACCAACCGCTCCGAGCTCTCTATCCAACAGTGATAGCTTGACTTTTAGTTGGTCTAGCCCAGGTGACAATCTAGGCGGCTCGGGAATTACCTCCTACAATGTTCAGATTGGTACGACTCCGGGTGGGAGTGACGTCTTCAACGGCAACGTGGTCGGGGCCACATCGAAAACGGTAGCCGTGACAAACGGCAACGTTTATTACGCACGCGTCCAGGCAGTGGATAGCGCGGGCAATACATCCTTGTGGTCATCAGATTCCAACAGTGTCACGGTAGATTTGGTGGCCCCGGATCAACCTGCAGCCCCGACGACCACCAACTACTTCACGCGGATCACACGTTTCACGTTTAGTTGGGTGGCACCTGCAGACAACCCCGGTGGCACCGGAGTCGCACGGTACAATGTCCGTATCGGCACCACTCCAGGTGGTACGGACATATATAGTGGCAGCGAGACAGGTTTGATCAAAGAGGTTTTTGGTATCAACGGTGTGGTCTACTATGCGTCGGTGCAAGCCGTAGATCGCGCAGGGAATCTATCGGCGTTTTCGAACAGTTCACAGGTTGTGATCGTCGATACCACATCACCACCACAACCTGCTGCTCCCACTACGCCGAACTCACTCACCAACTCTGGAAGCGTTACCTTTTATTGGACGACCGCTGCAGACAACACCAATGGCTCAGGCATCGCATCATACAACCTGCAAGTAGGGACGAGCCCCGGAGCCTCCGACGTCTTCAACGGAAACGTGACAACCCTTGAACGAACCGTGACGCTGACCAATGCACCCTCTTATTACGCACGCATCCAGGCTGTCGACAAAGCCGGCA
>VGTI01000077.1 GCA_016874735.1 Deltaproteobacteria bacterium | reverse complement strand
CCAGCTCAAGGGTGTCGGACTTGCCCGTGTAGAGGCTGACTGAGGCGACCGTTCCTTCGCTAAGTAGCTGTAATGCAACACTTAGTGCCCTGGGATCGGCGCTGTCGGTGAGCCCCAGACGACCCGGTACTAGACGGCACTCATTCTTAAGACGGTCTTTAAAGGGCAAAAAACTAGTCATTTTAGTCACCTAAAGCATCCGGTTAGGGTTAATTCCCCGCTGCTGATTAAAAAACAGGCAAATCGGCATAGGCATTGTCGTTCAACCACTTGAGTTGCCTTCCGGTGGGGTTATCCACACGTCCTGTGGATGGCTTGCAACTGGGCGGCAACGCGACGGTTTTTATCAATTTAAGCCAATTTGTACTAGTCGCACCTTAAACTTTACCAAAGTCCTACCGAAGACCTGACAGTCGGCGTTGGTGGTCGGCACTATTTGCTCGGGTGAGTGAGAGTTATGGGAGAGGCATGATCGTACTAGTGACAGCAAGGACCGAGTTAGCCGAGGAGGTGCGGCAGCAGCTACGCCCTTTTGGCATACCGACCACTTGGCTGCGGCCAGGCGATACATCCGGCATTAAATCACTCTATGCCCCTGATGTGGCCGGTGCGGTAGTCGACGCATCGGTCCCCGACATCCCAGACGAAGGCTGGCACGATCTCCTGACCAATCTAGGCCGCCGCCTGCCGGTGGTGGTGCTGGGGGAGAACGTTTCGGCCTTGGTGCGTACCCAGTTATCGACGGTCACCTGGCTGGACCGTTTCAAGGCTGAGGATGTCCTATCAGTACTCGACGCCTGCGGCGCTATCGGCGTCAGTTTCAGGCGGCTCAAGCGGGATAATATCCCGACTTTCAGTCCTCAAGTCCCTCTGCATATGCTGCAGCAAAATGGCGTCGTCTCACTGCTTACCATCGACGTCAGCAGTTTCAGGAAGATTTCGATCGAGTACGGCACCGAGGCGTATCAGCGCGTACAAGATTGCTTTCATCAATTGTTGTTTGAACTATGGGGCAGTGCCGGATGCTTTCGTGGTGCTGATCAGCTTTGCCGTCGCAGCGTCCACGGCAATCAGTACTATGTGTTTCTCGAACAATCGCGAGCACCCGGAGCTATTCCCCCACCGGGTAGTTTGGAACAGCTAGCAGACCGTTTAGTGGTGAGGCTGCAGAACGCTTTTTGGCGCGAAATTTTTGTCGATGGAACAGAACGGCTACTACCAGACTGCATCACAATGGTGCCGGAAATCTCAGTTGGCTTTGGCACCGTACTTAACAACCCGGCTGTTGATGCTTTTGAACTCATCGAGCAAGTGATCGAGACTTCTTATGAATGTGCCCGAGCACAACTCAAGCGCACGAGAGATCGTCAGCGTGAGCTGATGCAGACGTTGATTCAAACCAAAGGATTACTCGAACCGCATTATCAGGCCGTTTTTACCTTGCCTCAATTGACCAAAGACATGGTCGATGAAGCTCACAGCAGTAATTCTATCAAGCCTCTGCGTCGTCAGCTCTTTGGATTCGAATCGTTGGTGCGCGTGCGGCCGCAGGCAATTGATGCTTTATTTCAAGGCGCTGGTCTTGCTTATCTAGAGCCGCGGTATTTAAGGCCGGACGTACTCTTCTCCTTATCGCACAACGTCAAGGTAGGGCTGGAACTCGACCAAGCCTGCCTCCAGCAGGCCGTGCATCATGCAAGTAAGCTACCTGGTACTTTACTGCTTAATATCCTGCCGCGTAATCTTTACAACCTGGATAAGCTGATGCATCTACTCGGCGAAAGATCCAGTCTCATGTTCGAGGTGTCAGAAACCGAAGCTATCAACAATTTTGACATCATGCTCCGTGTCCGCGAAAACCTAGATCGTATGCACATGCGCATTGCAACCGATGATTTTGGTCGTGGGCATTCAGGTCTCGAGCAGATCGTCAAATTGAAGCCAGACTTAGTCAAACTTGATCGTAGTTTGATTCAAGATCTGCATCGAGACGAAAGTAAGCAGGATTTTGTAGCTGGACTCATCCGCGCTGCCCGGATCTCGTGTGCCACCATACTCGCCGAAGGAGTAGAACGGTGGGAAGAGGCCGAGGTCCTCCAACGTCTGGGTGTAGACTTAGTGCAAGGATTCCTGTTCCACAAACCGCAGTCAGCTAACGTGATCGAAATGGATCTCGACTACGAGCATCCTATGGGATTTAAGGGTGTCGCTTAGAGGGCAGAGTGTAAACGGTCATTCATCAAGGCTGCAGAAATCTCCAAGAGCTTCAAAGTGATCGACCAGAGCTTGTTCTGATTCGACGCGCCCGTAGCCAGAGCTCTCACAGAATTCACTGATCGCATCCAGAGTCTGATCGATCCGCTCAGAGCTGCTACCGATGGCCGTTATTGCCAGCGCCGCGCCGATGTCTCGATCATCATAAACTGCAGCACAAACTTTAAATTTAACTCTGATCTTCTCAGCCAATTGCTTTAGTTCGCGACGGTCTTGATCGCTATCCATCTGTGATTCAAAACCAAGTTTTACCACCGCAAAGTACATTTGAGTCCACCTGCCAAATTAATTGGTATGAGCCTAGATGATTGTCTCTACATGTCGTTAAACACCGTGGCAAGGAAAGATAAATCTCTCGACGTAGGCGTAAGATTTTTTTCCCTAAGCCAATCAGGATTAAACAGCCGTGATACGTAGCGATTGCCGCTGTCGCAGAGAATAGTCACAATCACGTGACCCGGCCCTAACTCCTTGGCAAGGCGATAGGCACCACAGAGATTGAGCGCTGCCGACGCGCCGATAAATAGACCCTCAAGTCGCAACATGGCATAAACCATCTCGACTATGGGTTGATCAGCGATACGGTAAGCATCATCGATCGGAGCATCGGCCAGGTTAGCGGTCACGCGATTTTGTCCAATGCCCTCAGTAACGGAGGATCCAGCATTAAAATCCAGGTTACCGTGTTTGATCCACGACCAGATCGCCGCTCCGTGAGGATCAGCACAGACGGTGCGAATCTTGGAATTCCTTGATTTTAGGTACGTGGCAACCCCAGCCAGGGTGCCGCCTGTACCGACGACGGAGACAAAGCCATCGACGCGACCGTCAGTATTTTGCCAAATTTCTGGTCCCGTGCTTTTGATGTGTTGATCTCTATTGGCGGTATTATCGAACTGATTAGCCCAGTAGCCACCGGGAATCGACGCGGCTAGCCGCTTAGCAACGTGGTTATAGTTGTCCGGATCGCGGTAGGGCTTGGCAGGTACGGCGCGGACCTCCGCACCGAGTGCGCGCAAGTACTGCATTTTCTCGAGACTTTGGGTCTCAGGAATCACAATGATCGTCTTATATCCCCTAGCCTGAGCTACGTGAGCGAGGCCAATGCCAGTATTACCCGCGGTGCCCTCGACCACGGTCCCTCCCAGACCTAGGAGTCCCTTGGCCTCGGCGTCGCTGATGATGCCGAGTGCGGCGCGGTCCTTGACGGAGCCACCTGGGTTTAAAAATTCCGCCTTAGCAAGGATCTCGCAGCCAGTGGCATCGGACAACGATTTAAGGCGCATGAGCGGCGTGTTGCCGACCGTACCGGCGAATCCCTTGGTCGTATTCATATGTGCTTCCTATTTCTTACGCTCTCAATCTCTCACACTGTCTTCTCTTGAAGCCTAAGAGGTTATCTTATCACAGCTAGCGGTAGAGAATCGTCGTCACTTCTGGCAGGGCCACAGCGACATCCCCCGGTACTTTGCGCTCTCCATACTGATACTCTGTGGCGTCAACCTGGCATCGGTAGACTAGCCTGTAGCGCCTGCGCGCCGCCGTGGCGACTTTTAGACTCATAGGGCTATCCGCATCACTACAGACTGTGGTCATCTGCCCTGCTTGCCACCAATAAAGATCTAACTTACATCTTAAAAATCTGGATTGCCATTGGTGGCTAGGTGTCGTGCAATAGGTACTAACACCTCTGGCTGGATCGCCTAGAATAGCGTAGCGAGTACGCCAAAGCTCTTTGTAACCTGTGGTAAAAACGGTGGCAGCATGTACCGTCTGCATAGTTAAGAATGCACTCGCCAATAAGGCAAGCATATCGACAAAATTCATGATGTTGATAATGAAGTTGATACTAAGGTGTAAATTCAAAATCAAATTCTGGCGCCTGGGAGTCACCTCCCAGCTTGCTGTTAATCTTACTCACCTCAGCTTTGACTAATCTACCGACGTAGCTGAGCGCAGCTATAGTCATAACAGCAGCAAAAGTGCTGACTAGGATGTATTCGAGGGCGGCAGCGCCGGCCTGATAGTGAGCGGGAACACGGGTAAATTTAGACGCCTTCATTAACACCTCCGGTCGTTGAGACTCGGAGTTTGCAACAAGGCTCCAATCATTAGCCAGAGACATCGTCGGACATTTGCACAGCACATTCGCTACGTCAAAAAGACGTCCCGGACAGCCCGAAGGTGCTAGTTACGCTGCGCCTCTTTAGCGATCGCATCGCTCAGCCCCTCCTGCTCCGTTAAATCGAGATCGATTTTGATCTTCACGAGACCGGCTAGCCCGTTGGCCGCACTTTTCAATAAATTATCAACGCCATTAGAAGTCTGCGGCGTACCGCTGGCGTTAGCAGCAGATAGTAGTAGCGAGAGCGATCCTTGCACCGAGACGGAGGTGATCGCTGGTGGATTTATGCTGACACGCATAGTCAAGCGGTCGAAAATCATATTGGCGGCTTTATCGACATTGTCAAAGCCTGTATTCACAACTGTGAAAGTATGCACACGCGGCAATGTTAAATTTATTTCTTTGATTGTGTAAGGGCGATCGTAGCTCAGTGTAGTAACGCTCACAATGCCAGTGCCGGATTCTTTATCTGTCGCCAACGTGATGCCACGCACCAAGTTTAGAGTTCTTAATGCCTCCTTGGATGAGGCCAAGAGTGACGGCAGCACTGGGCGCGGTGGCGTGTATGTACCGGGTCCAAGTGCGGCGATCGCAAGTACATCATCTGCCGTAACAAAGGGATTTTTTGGTGTGCCTCGGAGGCCATCACTGAGGGCGCCGAGAGCTTTTTGAAGATCGATCTTGCCGACTAGGGCGCAGTTTATCGCTGCCTCTGGGATTTTGAGTAATTTATTCCCGTCGATACCAAATCGTTTGTTTACCTGCAGCGCTATGTCCCCGTCGCACACTTGCGCCGCGTCACTCGCCGTGCCGTTGCCATTGCCGGTGACAATCCCTGCTCGGATCTTGTAGCGCGCGTCCAAGTATAAATCAGTGGGCGTGTCAGGCGTGTTAGATGGGTTGTCGGCTGGTCTTGGATTGGTAGATACGGCTTTCGCATCGCTACCTGCGCGCGCACCCCTTGGTACCGTTGAGTTTAGCTGTGATGAACCACACGAAGCCACTAAACCAAGGATGATGATCCCTGGCAGCAGGCGTGCGCTTTGGTGGTTCCTCGAAAAAAGCCGCATACCTCTATTCTCCCGCAATTCTTATCGGCATTTTGGGGGGAAAACTTTAGTAGTTAGGCCAGTCTGGCGGAAAGGGTAGCGAGCTGAGGTGTTTATTTAAATATTACTGGGGGTTGCGGTTGGGTATTGGTGTGTTCTCATGATGTCGCCGAGTTACTATATTTGCACTCAAGTAAAACTAGTTGAACAGGTCGCCTTCAATGCCAAGCTGGACGTCACCACCGGATACGCCCCAAAAAGAGCAGGTTCCACCGCATGATTCCAAGGCTTGTATAAAGTGATATCCCACGCCAACAGGCCGGACGAACTCCACAGTTGTCGGCGCAAGAGGTGTACCGGTGTTTTGATTGTAAGCTTGTTTCAGCCCGGTTGGCGTAGTAGTGCTATCCAATCCGAAACTCAGGTAGGTGATGCCGCCACCGGTATGGGCGTATAACGCCACTCTGACAGCGTCCTCGTTTTGCCCCATGACTACCTCAATCCGATTGGCCGTGTTGTTGGCGTAAGGTCGGTATGTAGCACTGTTGTAAGACCAATTAACAGCCGTCTCGTATCGTTTTAGGTTTCTTCGGACGCGATGGTAATTATTCCATACCAGTCGACGATTGCCACTATCCTCGCTTTGACCCGCAGTGGCAGTGGTGCGTGCAGAACCCAGATAGCGTCGTGACGTTGCACCTGACTTCACTTTGACACCATCTTGGGTGGTAAGGGCAACGGCGCGTGTTGTGTCGTTCGTCCAGTTAACTAGATCAAGTGTGAGTGTTCCCCCGCCACTGTCGTAGATGAACACATCGAACATCTGGTTGGCTGCAATTCCGCTCAATGAGGCCGAGATTTCGTTGAAAGCGTATGCTTGCCAATAGGTTCCATTCCAAATTGCAATGCGATTATGCGTGTAGGGCGTGAAGTAGAGAGTATTTGCAGAGGCACCGGTAACATCCGATGTAGGCACCGCTGTGGCGGATGTAAGGGTCAGGCGCCCCCCTGTGAGGCTGGGGTCTATTAGGGCTGAAGCCATCGTCGTGGCATCGGGGAATTTGATTCCACCAGAGGTCGATTCTATGACACCTGATACGCTGAGGCGCTGGTTTGGAGCAGTCGTCCCGATCCCGACGTTTCCCCCGGTAAAATAGGTAGCACTGTTTGTGTCCATATGAACTTTACTCGTCGTTCCATCTGTCGCATACATATCGAGATAGGGATATCCCGATAGAGTGTCCACATTGAGCATTGTCTTATTTGCCATCGAGGTCAGGCGTAGCACAGAATTCGTCGCTGTTGCATTGCCAACCACATGCAAGACCGCCGCTGGTCCTGTTGTTCCGATCCCGACGTTGCCGCCATTTGGATTGATCGATGTCGAGACAGATGCGGTCTGGTTCAGTTGCAGCTGATTTGCGTAGCCGACGATATTCGGTCCTGTTCCGTTAGCTACGAGATTAATGTATGCGGCGTTACCAGTCGCAGCATTGATGTTGATCCCAGTGTTAGTCGATTTGCCTGTCCCATCGATCCAAAAACTGTGAGGATCAGCTGAACTATCTGAAATCTGCAACTTGTGTATCGGATTCGTTGTTCCAACCCCCACGTTGCCGGTGCTAAAATAAATATTGCTCCCAGATGTAGTCCACTGGGAGGATCCTGAACCAACTGCTGCCGTCTTTTGTAGCGTGCCGTCTGGGAACATGATGCCATCTGTACCCGCTGTCCCGCCTACATGCAGTTTTGCGCCAGGTGAGGTTGTACCGATGCCGACGTTTCCGGTAGTATTTAGTGAAAGAGCAAGATTGCTGGCACCTGGGTAGAAATTTATCGGGCGGGCCACGCCCGTGCCAGCACTTATGGTATCAAAGCGGAACTCATTACTGCCCACTACGTTGTAGGATACTCGTCCGACTTCGAAGTTACTCTGATTGGGATCGCCGACTCCAAAAAGCTCAAAAAGGGAGCCATTGGCACCATTACCAGCCCATTGTGTGACGGCAGTCTTACCGGAGTCTTTTGGGGTAAAAAGTAGCGATGACTGATTACCGCCTTCGACAGTACGCTTTGTAAGTTTCATTAAATTAAACGTGGAATCTCCAGTCACATGGAGTAACGAGGATGGCACCGTCGTCCCGATTCCGACGTTACGATTCGCATCGACGACCATTGCGAAGAACCCCGCCGAACCAAGGTAGAACTTGTTAGAAAGCGTCGAGTTTGTGCTACCAGCCAGTCCCATATACCAACTGGAGGTATCATTGAAAAAGCGCACGGAAGCCTGATAGGCCGAATTAGAATTTTCAATTCTTAGCGTATCATTATTACCATTTGTCAAGAGGTGTAATGGTGATCCCGGAGACGTCGTACCGATACCGACGTTGCCAGTGTTGTTTTTATAAATATCGTTTCCATTTGTGGTCCACTGATTACCAGATGCCGGCCATGCTGTTTTGCAAGATCCACCGAGACATATACTGCCGGTTGCACCGACGTCCAAAGTGCCTAAAGGAGTTACCGTACCGATGCCGACATTGCCGGAATTGTTTATGAAAAAAAGACTTGAAACCGTGTTGTTAGCGGAACCAGGAGTCATACGCCATACGCGAAAATCATCTGTGTTGGTTGACATAAAAATCCCCCAACTCGGATTAGTCGGGTTGGTCTGTACCATGTTTCCGTTATTATCCCATGCCATGTTTTGCCCAATATGTACGGCTGATTTCCCGCCAGGATAGCCCCACTCATTTATTTCAAAAGCATCTGTGTTTACTGTTTGCATCTTTACACGGGACGGGGTGGTGTTGGGCGTAGCCTGATAAAGAGTCAACTGAGCACCAGGCGCTGTAGTCCCAATCCCCACATTACCGCTACTGCGGTAAACATTGGATCCCGATGTCGCCCAAGTCCCACCGCCCGATGGCGCTGAGCTCACCCATGTTGTGCCATTTGATGTGAGGACGTTGCCGTTGGCACCTGGTGCCACAGTGAGCGGAGCATCAGTACCGTTACCTAGGAGTACGTTATTGGCAGCTAAAGTGGATGCGCCCGTACCACCATTGGTAACGCTGAGAGTGCCTGAGGTGATCAATGCCGCGCTGTGTGCTGGGATATCCGCTGCAGAGAGCGCGGCCCATGCTGGTGCAGTCGCTGCGCCGCTGGCACCGGTGCTACTGAGGAATTGTTTGGTGGTCGTGCTATTGCCGGAGAGGCGGGTCCCAGCACCTGAGGTGCCACCGTAAAGGATATCGCCAATAGTTGTCAGGGGAGACAGGGCATTGAAAGCATTAGCTGCTGTCGTCGCTCCGGTGCCGCCATTGGCGATAGGCAGTGTGCCCGTTACTTCGGTTGATAACGAAAGACTGTTACTACTAGCCGCAGCGGTGAGGCGTCCCTGAGCATCGACCGTGATGTTAGCTCTAGAATAAGACCCTGGTGTCACAGCGGTATTAGCAAGTGAAAGGGTGCCAGAGCCAGTGATGGGGCCACCGCTTAAACCTGTGCCGGCACTCACCGACGTGACGCTGCCCGCAGGCCAGGAGCTAATACAGTTAGCGCCATTGAGACAGATGGTTCCTGCTACGTCGAGCTTGCCTGCGGGATTGGTGGTGCCGATGCCGATATTGCCGCTTGTGATCAGATTACCCGTAGTGTTTACAGCCGTTGATCCACCGACGGTGCCTGAGGTGATAGCGGAGCCCGATACTTTACCGGCTGTCGTGATAGTAGCTAGTTTTGCGTCGCTAATATTGGCCCCATTCGCAATGTCATCATCAGTGATTGAAGCATCAATGATCGTGCCACCACTTCCACCCGCTACGGCACTGGCGGTAGCGAGTGATCCTAAACCTAAAGTATTGCGTTGCGCCGACGCATCAGCATCATCGAGCAGCGCTTTACCAGCAGTCGTCAGCGTGTAGGTCGACCAGGTGTCAGTCGCTGTACGTTCTACACCACCGGTGGTCGCTAGATTTTCGACGGCTGCGATATCGTTAGCGAGCACGGCTGCAGAGACCCAGCCCAGGTTACCGGCACCGTCGGTCTTAAGCACCTGACCAGCACTGCCGTCGGTGGCGGGTAGTACCCATATTTTGTCGGCACTAATGGCACTAGGAGCTTTAAGTCCGACGTAGTTGGTGCCGTTAGCTGTGGCTTCGTTAAACCGGACTTCGCTGGACACAGCCATCTGTAGGTTGCCGGCGTTTGTTATGTCAGAGCCGCCCATACTGAGGGCGCCATTCATAGAGTCGCCACTCCGATTGAGTGGGGTATAGCCTAGAGAGGTTGTAATTTGAGCCGTCGTGAGTGTGGGGATGTCAGCTGCGCTTAGGGTCGTGCCCGAGGTGACGCGGCCTTTCACATCGTAGGTCACTTTGGTGGAGGTGCCAGCCAGAGATATATTGGCTAAGTTTGCAGTAGCAGTGCCACTTGCGTAACCAGATAGCGTTACGTCGCCATCGAGCTGGGTAATGTAGTTGCCCGAGGCTTGTTTGGTGCTGAAAGTGGTCCAGTCTGTGGAGCTTAGGTAGCCACTAGAAGTCGCGCTAGATTGGGCGATCGAGACCACGGGGGTCGCCGTACCCGTGACTGTGATGGGGGACGTGCCTGATACACTCGTAACACTCGCCGGTAATGCAGTGCTTTGCCACGTAGTGCCGTTGGAGGTGAGGACGTTGCCACTTGTGCCGGGTGCTACAGTCTGTAATGGGGCGGTACCGTTACCGAGGATGACACTGTTCGTAGTTAGAGTCGAAGCACCGGTACCACCATTAACAACATTAAGAGTGCCCCCGTTAATGAGCCCAGCACTATGTGGCGGTAAATCAGCATCTGTGAGCGTGTTACCAGAGGTCACGCGACCAAAAGTGTCGGTAGTTACTTTGGTGTAGTTACCCGCATTACCCGTGGTGGCTAGGCTCACCGTGGCGGTGCCACTGGCTGACGAAACGGCAATGCCACTGCCCTGAGTGACACCGCTCACTTTATTCGAAAACGCTGTGTAATCAGAGTTGGACAGGAGACCTGCCGTGACACTCGCGCTCGATGCCAGGGGTATATTCAGCGTATGCGTATCGGCGCTAAACACCCAATTGGGACTCGTCCCCGTGGTGCCTGGCGCTGGAAAACTTTGCGTAATACCCGTCTGCCCGTTGAGGGAGCTCAGTCCCGATCCTGCGACACCTAGAGCGACAGCTGCAGAGCCGTTCCAGTATTTGATTTGTGCGGAGGTCGCGTTAAACCAGGTTTTACCGATATCGCCAGCGGTGAGTCCTGTTGGATCGGTTGTGTACGTACCTAAACTTAGCGTCTTTGACGCAGCCATCTGAATATTGCCGGTATTTGTCACATCGAAGGTGCCAGCATTAAGGGCACCACCTAGAGTGTCGCCAGATTTGTTTAGCGGTGTGTAGCCTAGTGACTGGGTGATTTCACTGGCGGGGATCGTCCCAACCGTTACCGCTCCACCTTGCGCCGACTGTTTTAAATACTGCCCAGTGCCACCAGTAGTACTGAGATCCGCTCCGGTACCACCGCGTGCCACCGCGAGAGTGCCCGATGTGATGATGGCTGCGCTTAGCGGTGGGATATCGGTATCACTCAAGGATGTCCCGCTTAAAATGCGTCCCTTCACATCATAGGTAATCTTGGTCGCAGTTCCAGGTATAGCCACACTGGTAAGTGTAGTCGTAACGGTTCCGGAGCTATAAGAAGACGACGTCACGTCACCGCCGAAGCCTGTGAGATAAGCGCCAGCAGCTTGCTTCTGGCTAAAAGCGGCCCAATCTGCGGCACTGAGATAGCCGCTATTGGCTGCACTGGCAACTGGCGCAGCGGAGCTCACCCATGCAGTACCGTCCGATGTGAGTATGTTTCCTGTGGTGCCAGGAGCGATCGTTTGGACTACATTAGTTCCGTTACCGACTAGAAGTCCATTAGCTGCGAGCGATGTCGCACCTGTACCGCCTTTGGTCACAGGTAACGTGCCTGACACGTCGCTGCCAAGATCGATTGCAGCTCCACTCGTAGCATTCGTCACACGTCCAGTGTTATCGATGACCAGCTGAGCTCTTGTATAAGTACCGGCAGTGACGCCCGTAGTAGCGAGGCTAATAGTCCCTGCGTTGGTGATAGTGCCGCCGCTTAGTCCTGATCCGGCGGTAATTTTAATTGAAGTGCTACCCGGTCCATTTTGCGCGGCAGTAAAAGGCTCCCAGTTAAATTTACCCTGACCGTCGATGATGAGCACGGAGTCTGATGATGGCCGCGCCGGTACTTCGACTTTGAGTTTGCCGTCAGTGCCGTACTTGAGAGTTTTGTTATCTATGGTCACTCGTAGCGCGGTGAGAGCCAACGGGACGTAAGTAAATTCTTGCCGTGGATATTTGATGTCCTTAGCTATGACCTCGACATAAACAGTCTTAGTCCCGTCCCCAAAGACTTCGCTCACTTCGGCATCGGTCATGGGGATGCGAATCTGAAACACGCCTTGGTTTAGCGTTGCCCCGGCAGTCCTGAA
>VGTI01000076.1 GCA_016874735.1 Deltaproteobacteria bacterium | reverse complement strand
CTGAACAAAGCCTACTCTTACTCAAAAAATTACTGAGTGATGCTGCCACCAGTGCCTTTTCCAACGCGCATCTCGCAGAACTCACCGGACTTACAGAGGCGGAGATAGCTACGGAAAGGACGACAAAGTCGAAGTAAGCGCACTTACAAACCGACGATGTCACTGGACTCCTGTAGTTGAATTGACGTTGCCATGGATGAAGCAAATTCCTGTCTCCCTCCTTCCCCTGCTACGTCGTCAAAAAAACTTTGACTCATAGCCCACGGGTCAAAAACTCTGCCGACTTAAGCCGTGGAGGTGATCGGCAGCGCCAGCTCGGTCGCCATACTAGTTATGGTGGGAGTTCTGTCGCACCTGAGCAACCAGGCAGACGCAGTCCGGCGCAGAAGAACGAATCTAATGTAGAGACAAATGACAATATTTAGAGGAACGACACAGGTTTGATTACATACCGAGACTAGTCAGTCAGACCTTGCGATGATTTCTAAACTTATCAAGTTCGGCACGAGCAGCGCAGATCGAGTCTTCATACTCTAGCTGCCATTCTGGACTGATCAAATGATTGAGTACCACAGATGGGTCACTGTCTCCGTCGGCCAGAAAATAGACGTGATCTCCTGGCTCATAGTAATTGACATACCTACCGGGCGCTACGCAGCTCACGACATGAAAATCTGGGTTTACTCGACAAAACTCTAGTAGCATCGCGGCAGAATCGAGCCGAAAGCAGCCGGAGAAACTCTGGACATCAAAGTCGAGAAATTTCAGCTGGTAATAATTTCGAATCAAGCCAACCCTGGCCTCAAAGCCATCACAGTCTGTGTAGAGCTCAATACGAGATGAATAGGCTGCTCCTGCCATGCCCTTTCCTTCCTACAAAAGTCGCAATGGTCAATCGGCCAATCAAGCCCTTTGATTGAATATTACAAAACGGCACGGGCTTAGTTTTTATGGTAAAAATTGAATAATTGATGAGCGTTTTCAGCGTGATATAGTCACAATCATGCACTGTCCACAAAAGACTACTAGCGACATCTGCCCTACACCCGATTGTGTCGTTCGACTTTTTAATTCTTAAGACGCACTATTTACCCTGTTTGATTCTCCGGTAAAGGCTCCTCAAGGGAACATCGATCGACCAAATGACGCAAAATCATGCAATGAAACTTGGCGTAACAAGAACTAGCAAACTAATCCTGGATCTGGGAGATATCGACAACGCATCGTACCTAAAGACCGTTGGAGACTTCAGCTTAGAGGATCATTTCGATGCATTCTGTCTGTTGGAGTTTCTCTGTTCGCGAGAGATTGGCCGCCTTGGCCGTGACTCGGTCCAGTGCCTGAGATACTCACGTGCCGCCGCGCTTCACTACGAGCAGATACCAATTTCGTTTCTGGATCATCAAAAGGCTGCGCTATCACTGACTACTATTTTTGATCTTATCAAGTTCGGCCAGAGCAGGGCGGATCGAGTCTTCATTGATTAGCTGCCACTGGCGTCCCATGACCCAAGCGCCTTGAGCTCAAGCTCTCGGCCGCTTATCCCTGCCTGCCCGAGCATGAAAGCCCCAGATCAAACAGAGGCTTAGCAGATGTCATCCTCCACAGCTCATTAACGGGTACGATCGCCGTAACGTTTTTGCTATGGTCCGGCCTTGCCAAACACTAAGGCGCTAAGGCACCAAGATTGTACGGTTGAGACAGGGGGATGAGACGCGTGGACCTAGACATCGTTACTTTAAGGCAGGTTGTCGATCAGTCTATCGACGAGCATCCGCGCATCGGCCGGATGGAGTCGGATATTGGGGTTTTAAAAAGTGATGTGGGCACTCTCAAGAACGGTGTAGCGTCGCTTAAAAGCGACGGCATAGAGTTCAGGGCGGAACTGCGTCGCCTAGGTCTACTCATGGAGAATATGGAAAGCAAGATGGACAAGCTCGTCGATGCATTGCTACCGGCCAAGCACCGCGAGTTGCAGATGGACCTCTTAGAATAAGTGACTGACTCTCACGAGCAAAGGCTCGGCGCTGTCGAGACCGCAGTAAAGAACCACATCGGTGATCGCGAGCGTCATCGTTGAAGCGGAATTTTCCTCTCCTCTCTCCCTACTTCCCCTTCTCCGTGGTCACAAAAACAGACTTTGACTCGTATCCCTCGGATCATGCGCTCGACCATTTAGACCGCGGAGAATGGTGGTACGGAGACACGGAGGGACTAGATATTTCGAATTAAGGTCCTAATATCTTCGATCTTCAGCTAGCACCACTAATGTCCGCCCCCGACATCTGCTCTACACCCACTCATGTCGTTCGACTTTAGTGCACGTTTCAGCAATCCTCCGCTGCATCACCAGCAATCACGCTCGTGACGCTGCCGGGAATCTGACGCATGAAGAAACAAAAATATGAGCTCCTGAGCCCCACCCTCGACGTTGTGTTCAAGATGCTATTTGCCAGCAAACGCGGCCGGCAGGCCCTTATTGAGCTACTAAATGCGATCCTAAAACCAGCCAGCAAAATCACCTCGGTCGAGGTCCTAAACCCTCAGATACCTAAGTTGCTAGTCGAAGATAAGGGCACCGTCCTCGATATCCACGCCAAACTTGCTGACGGCACCCTCGTCGACATCGAGATGCAGATGACCTCTAAGACTGCACTGCCGAAGCGGGCTTTGTATTATGCCACCCGTATGTATTCGTCTGAGCTCAAGGTCGGGGATCAGTACGACCGCCTGAGGCCAGTCATCGTCATCTTCCTCGTAGCGGAGGATCTATTCCCATCAAGGCCCCGGGACTTCGAGGTCGCCTTCTCGCTCCAGCAGGAGGATACAGGGTCACCCGTTATGGAAGAGCTCCAGGGAGAAATCAGGCTCATCTTTGTCGAGATAATTAAGGCCTTCAGACTCTGGCAGGAGAGACAACTACCACCCGATGATGTAACTCTAGGTGCATGGCTCGCGTTTCTGGCCGCTCCCAATAGCCCGATTGTCAAGGAGGCCTGTATGTCCATGCCTGAGCTCAAAGATGCCAAAGACGCCCTAGAGGACCTATCTGCCGAGGACGAGGCCCGTGAAATTGCAAGGCTGAGAGAAAAAGCCAGGCTTGATATGGACTCCATAATGGCTAATGCCAAGAAAGAGGGCAGGGCGGAGGGCATAGCTGAGGGCGAGGCAAAGGGCAGGGCTGAGGGCAAGGCTGAGGGCAGGGCTGAGGCAATAGCGGAACAAAGCCTAATCTTACTCAAAAAATTACTGAGTGATGCTGTCACTAGCGCCTTGTCCAATGCGCACCTCGCAGAACTCACCGGCCTCACCGAGGTAGAGGTGGCTAGGGAAAGAGTGATGAAGTCTAAGTAGGCTAACTCTCATACACTCACAATATCGCCAGACTTCTGCAGATCAGCTTTAGTTTGAAATCCCGCAGGCTTTCAGAATCCGGCAGGAGAGACAACTTTCACCCGATGATGTAACTCTAGGTGCATGGCTCGCGTTTCTGGCCGCTCCCAATAGCCAGATTGTCAAGGAGGCCTGTATGTCCATGCCTGAGCTCAAAGATGCCAAAGACGCCCTAGAGGACCTATCTGCCAAAGACGAGGCCCGTGAAATTGCTCGCCTCAGAGAAAAGGCCAGGCTTGATATGGACTCCATAATGGCTAATGCCAAGAAAGAGGGCAGGGCGGAGGGCTTAGCTGAGGGCGAGGCAAAGGGCAGGGCTGAGGGCGAGGCAAAGGGCAGGGCTGAACAAAGCCTACTCTTACTCAAAAAATTACTGAGTGATGCTGTCACAAGTGCCTTGTCCAATGCGCACCTGGCAGAGCTCACTGGCCTCACCGAAGCAGAGGTGGCTAGGGAAAGGGCGGAGAGGTCGAAGTAGGCTAACGCTTCTCATTCACTCTGCCGTCACACTGGCACCGCCTTCTTACAAACTCTGTGGGTTAATCACAGGGGGCGAAGTAAAGACTCGCACAACGAATCTGGTACTCGCGATCGACAGTCATGAATGCGATAACAAATTGATGCCTAGTCTGCATATGATCGCTGGCACCCAGCATCTCGACACTTATCTGAAGGGCAACCTCGTGCTCCTTATCCCACACATCGTAACTCGCCATGCGGTTATTGATGGTGATGTGCGCTGTCCCTAATTTGTCACGCAAAAACTCGACGAAAGCAGCTGAACCTGAGATCTCGCTCCCGGTTTGCGGTAGATAGCCAGCAAAATCCTCCGCGAGGAGTGCGCAGGCTTGATCCCAGGCATGATCACCTAGGTAACGCCAGAAGTTAGACGGAACTCTGACTGCCTCGTCGTCGACCCTACTCAATTGCTACTCCTCTTAGTATCTAAGCCGTCGAGATTATCACCACTCAGCAACAATGTTGTGCAGGAAATGTATCATTGCACAACAGGTGGGGCTAGGTTAAAATCTGCCCCAAATTATTGGAGTAGACCGATGGCTTTCGTACGCAAAAAGGGTAATCAACTAGCAATCGTTCACGGTCATCGTGATGCCTCTACGGGCGAAGTGGTGCAGACCACCTTGTTCACGTTTTTCTCCAAAACCGAGGCCTTGCGTGCCATTGGCAAGGGTGCGTGTGACGATAGTAGGTACTTCCAAAACCTACTGCGCGAACAGTACCCAGCCATCAGCTTCGACTGGGATGCCATCTGTCGTGGCGTGATGGAGCAGCTCGACGTCTTGCCTGATGAGGCGGAGTACCGTGAGGAGCGGCTGGCGGCGAATTTTAAAAAGTCCCTTTGGGCGTTTACGCGGGAGCTAGTTGAGACGGAGCCGCAGATGTTAGCGCCATCAGCCAAGCTTTTGCGCGAGCATAAGGGTCAGCTGGAATTCCTACGCGACGTCATCGACTTTAAGCTATCGATAATTGAGGGCGATGACGATGACCTAAGACCAGACAATGAATTTTATTGGCACCACGCTTTGAGAGCGCCAAATCTGAGTCCCGATGTAGAGGAACTTGCCGCAGATCTATATCAGAGTGGCAACTACGACGCCGCAACATCGGCGTTTAAGCTGCTGACGGTCAGCTTCCCCGGTTACGCTGAGGGTCATAACTATCTGGGCCTGATGAATTTGGACCGTGGTCGGCTCCAAGAGTCTATCGACGATTTCCGCCGGACCGTAGATATAGGTCGTAAATTATTCCCGAAGCGGATGCGCAAAGACCACTACTGGCTCGACCTTAACACGAGGCCCTACATGCGTGGGCTTAGGAACCTGGCCTTAGCTCTGAACCGCCAAGGGTCCTACGTTGAGGCCTTGACCATCTGCGACAAGCTAGAATCGGAATGCAACGACACCTTCAACGCTGCCGCGTACCGAGCGGCCATCTTCCTTAACTGCAAGCAGTGGCACCAAGCTGAGAGCAGTGCTCGCGGCATTATGTCGATGGCGCCAATGGAGGGTGTGATAGCAGCCTTTAGTCAATACGAGCAGGGACAGCTGCCTGAAGCGCGCCAGCACTTTCTATTCGCCGCGCTGAATAACACTCTTGGTATTGAGATCGTGATCACCGGGCGATCGGTTAAGCCTAAGGACTTTGCTCAAAGCGAAGACTACAATGGCGGCGTCGAGCTTAGGGCGTCGATCGCCCCATATCTAGCTGAGCGTTCACGGAAGTGTAAGGACTTTTTCTCCGCTATTTTAAAGGACCCTAAGGTCAGGAAAGCTCTGGCCGAGGTCAGCGCATGCGCCGCAGCTCACTCTCAGCTACGGGACACGCGCAAACATAGAGCCAATTTCGAGCGGTGGCGTCAGTTACAGAGTATGGAATTCGCCAGGGAGATGGCCGACAAGCTGAGCCACTAATCCTAGGATCCGTCGCAGTCACAACGTAGATCACTCTCAGGGATTTATTTTATCAGATTCGTTGGATCAAACAGTTCCAATTACCTTGAGCTTAGTCTTACACAATGCGTCGTTACTGAAATACATACAGTAGTTCTTTTTCCCTGGGTTTCGAGTGGAGTTAAAGATAATCCCATCGGCATCGACTGGGCTCTCGCACGTTAACCAATTTGCTAGAAGCTGCGTGGCGATAATAACCTTGACGTCTTCATAAATTGCGCCGAGGCTGTCTTTGCCAACAATTTCCGGCAGCGATGGAAAATATGCTGCAAGATGAGCAACGGCTTCATCCAAATCGACAAACGTTAAATTTTTTTCGTCTTTCAGAAATCCGATCTCGTAAGTGATTGCCCTCGAACCTGGCATCCCGTAATCGCCAAATTCCTTCCGCGCGGTGTCGGCATCTTCTGATAAATAAAGTGCCGCTCGCTTAACGGCATATGCTTTAAAAAGTCTCGTCATGTGGCTACTTGATTGGCTACCGCCAACATTCAGTCGACCACCGGAGCCAAATGAACCGATCACAGATAAAGGATCATTCGCCGGCGGAGCCGACGAAACACGCCGGTAAAAGACTAGTGGTACCTGGTGTGTGAGACAACTTTCGGGAAATGAAGTTCCGGATAAAAATTCGAATAGGTATTTTGAAGTCTCCAGGAAATGCGAGTCACGACTGAGAAGCTGCCGGTCGAGAAGTCGAAAAAGCTTCTTGACCTCATTTGGAAAGGCCCAAGCTCCGTAACTGCCCCGCACGATCACGCCTTCTACGAACGACTGTAGTCTCATCTGAAGCTGGTCTCCGGCCGCTATCGAGTATCTCCCAACCACTCTTTCACCTTACTGATGACTGGATCAGCTTTTCCTGCCATGGCCATCTGAAACGGGGAGAAGTTAAAGAAGATTGGATTTGGCGTCATAAGCCATTCCAGCGTTTTTCTCTCATCGCGCTCGAATAAAACGAATGCGTAATCGCCGATGATAACGAAGGGAATGAGCCTGTCCAGGACCTCTTTCTTTGTAATCTTGGCTTGACTTAGGTAAAGGGCAGGACGACTGATGCCAAGTTCGGAGGCCAGCTTTGTCTTAGATTCACCCGCGAAATCAGCGAGCTCGATAAACTTTTTTGTGTTTATAGAGCGTAGCGCTTTATCAGCCAAAAGGCCGAGATAATTATTGATCATACCAGTGTCGAGAGTTGCCGCAGACATAGAATTACTTCTCCTTCTAGGCCGCTTATTGTCACCATACTCCTTATCGGCAGAACTGGCAATAACTTTAATAAATTCGACATGTTGACAACTATTGACAAGTTATTACATTTCTTGACTTTTTCCGACGTCCGGTGGGAAAGCCCATGCTAGCGTGGGTTATTGATACCATTTTCGGTCGTCAAGTTGGCGTCACGAGATCAGCAAAGAAGTTAGCTTTAGTCTAGCCATAGAGGTTACGCACCCAACGCAAGTACTCTTGCCACTTCGCGGTTTAACGCCGCAACCTCACCGATTAAGGTCGACTTCTCCGGGATAAGTACGTCCAGTCGATTGTTGAAGATCTGTAGGAGCAGACTATCGCGTAAATCGAGTTGCTCACCGGAGTGCGATCGGAATGATAGTGATTCCCTTAGGTCTCCATACATCCGCATAAAAGACTCGAGGTCTAGCGCGTCAATCTCACTGGAGTCCCACTGGTCAGCCAATTGATCCGGTCTTAATTGCTCAATAAGCCCGGATATACTGCTGTGTCTGAAGTTTGGAAAAGACAGACGCTCAAGAATCCGGGCCGCACCTTTGGGTGACACCAGCCCATACCAAATCGATGGACGATGTTTCACTTTTTCATGTTTCATCTCAATCATATTTGGCAAATTTGTAGCATACAACTTCGCACGAGGCATCTGTCAAAGCGACGACATAGCTTACTTAGGGATATTTTCGGTCACAGACATCGCACAGCAACTCAGTCATGTCGCTCGATTCTGTAGATCCGCAATGCTATTGGATACCCTGTGCCTGGATCCATTAACCAACCGCTTAACATCCAAAACAATGCCCGAATTCGAACAAAACCTTGGTTACACAAGATCTCTCAAGCCAATCATACTGCCAGTATCTGTTGATACCCAAACACTCGTGCGAGTGACAGGTGACTACGATACAGATGATTACTTCGACGCATATGCAATGTTTCAGTACCTATTGTCGCGAGAGCTCGCTCTATTAGGTAGAGATTCACCACGCATTCAGTTATATGATGCCATCGCCGCTTTCCACAGTGACCAATTAGGCGACGCATTACTCATGTCCCGGATGGACAAACTATCACTTGCGACCATTTTTGATGTCCTGGATTTCGGCAAGAGCAGAGCTAATGCCGTCTTCCCATAAAACAGGCCACTCAGGGTCGAGCAGATAATTGAGTTCCAAGGCTGGATCCTTGTCACCATTGCCGATTAAGTAAAAACATTTACCTTCCACGAGGCGGTTAATGAGCCGCCCAGGGCCATCGCTTGAAACCACATGGTATCTTGGGTTTTCCTTACAAAACCTAATCAACCTGGGGAGAAAGCAACTGGGGAACTTACCGCAGAAATCGTGACCGGTCAGACCCAACCTTTCTAGGTCGTAGTAGTTTTTTATGAGACCCACGCGACGACTGAAGTCATACGACTTCACCATCAATGCGGCCTTATAGACCTTAGCCCGAGCTCCCATTGTTTGTCCTCAAGGTTCACAACCTCATACCGTCCTTGGGAGGGGTATCGGCAATAGGGAGAGGAAATTTACCCAGGCGCTCTTAGCCTACGGCGCTTAATAGCGTTCTCAATACGTGAAGTTAACCAAGCGATACTGGATGGTTGCGCATGATATCAACGATATCTTTGATATGAATTTTAGCTATTTAAGCAACTTTAAATGAAGCGTAGCAACTGCTCTTATGTAACTTCCCGAAGTTCGTAAAAATCTTCGATCTTCAGCTAGCACCACTAATGTCCGCCCCCGACATCTGCTCTACACCCACTCATGTCGTTCGACTTTAGTGCACGTTTCAGCAATCCTCCGCTGCATCACCAGCAATCACGCTCGTGACGCTGCCGGGAATCTGACGCATGAAGAAACAAAAATATGAGCTCCTGAGCCCCACCCTCGACGTTGTGTTCAAGATGCTATTTGCCAGCAAACGCGGCCGGCAGGCCCTTATTGAGCTACTAAATGCGATCCTAAAACCAGCCAGCAAAATCACCTCGGTCGAGGTCCTAAACCCTCAGATACCTAAGTTGCTAGTCGAAGATAAGGGCACCGTCCTCGATATCCACGCCAAACTTGCTGACGGCACCCTCGTCGACATCGAGATGCAGATGACCTCTAAGACTGCACTGCCGAAGCGGGCTTTGTATTATGCCACCCGTATGTATTCGTCTGAGCTCAAGGTCGGGGATCAGTACGACCGCCTGAGGCCAGTCATCGTCATCTTCCTCGTAGCGGAGGATCTATTCCCATCAAGGCCCCGGGACTTCGAGGTCGCCTTCTCGCTCCAGCAGGAGGATACAGGGTCACCCGTTATGGAAGAGCTCCAGGGAGAAATCAGGCTCATCTTTGTCGAGATAATTAAGGCCTTCAGACTCTGGCAGGAGAGACAACTACCACCCGATGATGTAACTCTAGGTGCATGGCTCGCGTTTCTGGCCGCTCCCAATAGCCAGATTGTCAAGGAGGCCTGTATGTCCATGCCTGAACTCAAAGATGCCAAAGACGCACTAGAGGATCTATCTGCCAAAGACGAGGCCCGTGAAATTGCAAGGCTGAGAGAAAAGGCCAGGCTTGATATGGACTCCATAATGGCTAATGCCAAGAAAGAGGGCAGGGCGGAGGGCAGGGCGGAGGGCAGGGCTGAGGGCGAGGCAAAGGGCAGGGCTGAAGGCGAGGCAAAGGGCAGGGCTGAAGGCGAGGCAAAGGGCAGGGCTGAAGGCGAGGCAAAGGGCAGGGCTGAGGGCGAGGCAAAGGGCAGGGCTGAGGCAAAAGCGGAACAAAGCCTACTTCTGCTCAAAAAGTTACTTTGTGATGCTGCCACCAGTGCCTTTTCCAACGCGCACCTCGCAGAACTCACCGGCCTTACCGAGGCAGAGGTGGCTAAGGAAAGGGCGATGAGGTCGAAGTAGGCTAACTCACACACTCACAATATCGTCGGACTCCTGTGGGTGGTTTGAGGTTGCTCTGGACAAGACAAATTCCTCTCTCCTTTCTCCCTTCTTCCCAATGGAAGAAGTGTTACCTATGTCTGGCCTTGACCAAAAAGGCCTTTGACTCGCATCCCACGGATCTTGCGCTTTGCCGATTTAGACCACGGAGGCATGACCCAATGGCCCTAAGCCACAGCTCATTAACGGGTACGATCGCCGTTACGTTTTTGCTATGGTCCGGCCTTGCCAAACACTAAGGCGCTAGGGCTCCGATGGCGTGTGGTTGAGACAGGGGAATAAGTCGCGTGGAACTAGACATCGTTACTTTAAGGGAAGTTGTCGATCAGGCTATCGATGAGCAGACGGAAGCGAATGTTGGTGGGGGCATTAAAAGCGACGGCAATTCGTTAATCGCTGAACTACATCGCCAGGTTCTGCTCCTCGATGGCATGAACCGGATAAGCTACCGGTCCTAGCAGACTGCTCCAATCCGCGACCATCAGTTCACATTAACCGACTGATTTTGTTAGTATTGCCAGACAGTGGCGGCCATGCCATAATCTAGTACCAGAATATGGCGCCGGATCACATGCTCGGAAAATCTATCTATGTACCTGAAACGAAGCCTGAATTTTGAGCTCTGTCGATGGCAGGAGCACCCAGGTCGCAAACCATTGGTGCTACTGGGTGCGCGTCAGGTTGGCAAGACTGCAGCGCTCAAGTCCCTCGCCAAAGAGCGGTACGAGAACATTGCCTACCTCAATTTCGAAGAGCGTCCTCTGGCTCGCGATTTGTTTCGTACTTCTTTGGCTCCGGCTGAGGTATTGAAGGCCTTGAGTCTAGAGCTCAAGACTACGATCAAGCCAGGTAAGACGCTACTCGTCTTCGACGAGGTGCAAGAAGCTCCCGAAGCACTCACATCGCTAAAATATTTCTGCGAAGACGCGCCCGAATTCCACGTTGCCGCGGCGGGCTCACTACTTGGTGTCAAGGTTAAACAAGGTAGCGGATTTCCCGTAGGTAAGGTCGATTTCATCCAAGTGCATCCTTTGTCCTTTACTGAGTTCCTCGGAGCTATGGACGAAACGGCTCTAGTCGATATGCTGGTGACCAAGTCCAATTGGCACCGTCTTCCAGAATCTATTCATGAGCGACTCCTGACTTATCTTAAAATTTATATGCTCACCGGAGGCATGCCTGAGATAGTTGCCATATATAGCGCTACCAAGGATTGGCACTCAGTGCGGGGCTCACAGCAGGCGATCCTTCGCGCATATGAGCTAGATATGGCAAAGCATGCGCCAGCGATGCTTATCCCTAAACTATATCAAGTGTGGCAAAGCATACTGCCGCAACTTTCGCGTGAGAATCGCAAGTTTAAATACAGCGACGTTGCAAGTGGTGCACGTGCCAGGTCGCATGAAGATGCTTTGCAGTGGTTGATTGATGCTGGGCTACTTATAAAATGCTGTAACCTGGATGCTGTGAAATTGCCGCTAGCAAGCTATGCTAACCAGGATCATTTTAAAATTTATTTGCTCGATTGCGGTTTATTATCTGCCATAGGCAATATCGACCCAGAGAGCTTTTTGCAGGGACAGCGTCTACTTAGTGAGTTTCGTGGCGCTTTTACTGAAAATTTCGTAGCTCAAGAGCTTGTCTGTAATCGTAAACAGCCTATTCATTATTGGTCGAGCAACAATAAGGCTGAGATTGATTTTGTTGTCGAGGATGCTGCTCAGATTTTTCCGTTAGAAGTAAAAGCGGGTATAAATCTGCAGTCAAAAAGCTTGGCCGTTTTTTTGAAACGTTTTGATGCCGATATAGCTTGTCGTGCAAGTGCCGGCGTGTTTGCGAGAAACCCTCCCTACGATGACTACCCGCTTTACGGACTAACGGCTTTTCCGCGATTGAGTGCTACTGCGCCCTGACAAATAGTCCTAATGATACTCGGGGTTCTGATCAGATCATAATTTCAAGGTTTGATATAAAACTCTGGTTAGCCGTCTGCTCCTACCAACTACCAAACGGCCGAGGGCACACTCATCGACATCGAGATGCAGATGACCTCTAAGACTGCACTGCCGAAGCGGGCTTTGTATTATGCCACCCGTATGTACTCGTCCGAGCTCAAGGTCGGGGATCAGTACGACCGGCTGAGGCCAGTC
>VGTI01000075.1 GCA_016874735.1 Deltaproteobacteria bacterium | reverse complement strand
CCAGAAACACCCAAACCACAGACAAATATAAACGATAAAAAGGTTATAGTTTTCAATTTTTTATCCCTTACTTTGAGGCGTTGAGGTAGTGCCAGTGCATAATTTAAAGCACGGCGGTGACGGGGGCATATTGAGCTGATGACGTAAAGTCAAGGAATAAAAACAGTTGCAGAGTGGCTACTCACCTCACAGGAGTTTTGCCTCGTTGGATTGCGGGGCCTGCCGGTCCACTACTGCAAGCAGGCCTCGTAAAGTTCGACGCCGAACGCCTCATCGCGGCACGATTGGGGTTCACTCCCATGGGAGGGGTGACGGCATTCGAAGTAGGACTCGACGCCATGACTTTTGTCGCGGCATTCGTAGAATTCTTCAATGCCATTCTCAGCGAGGCGACACGACTTGAAGCCTTTTCTGGCATCAGCCTCGAGACCGCAGTTGGGATTAGGAGCTAGTTTGTAAGTTCTGATTCCACAGTTGATCGAGCTTCCAAGCTTGTGGAGTCTCACAGTGCAAGCTGAAGATTCAGTCAGCCTGTAAACAGTCGGAGCCTTATCCCGACAGACTTCGCCGTAACCAAGGTTGTATCGCTCAGGTCTACACTTGTCGGAACGCTTCAGTTGCTTGCGTTCTGGCCTGATTGATCCTACTTCGCTTAGATCGTAAGTTCCAATCTCAGAACGTGTACAGGTCGTCTCGAGTGATGCACAATTGGAGTGAACCTCTGCCAGCTTGTCGAACTTGGACGAAAACTCCGCGAAGATCGATTTGGCTTTCGCAAGAGCATCATCCTGCCGATATCGTTCCGAGTCACGGACCATGTAGGTCACAAGATCACGAGTGTCGAGTATGTTTAGATACTTAGATTGCAGATCGGTCAAAACTTCAGCAGCCATTTTTTGTAAATCGTCTGGGGGTACTGTGGATTTTTCGTAAGCCTGGACCGAAATAATCCCGATTTTGCCGTTATCATAATCCGCAGTATCTATAGTGCCTTTCAATAAACCCTTGATGTCCTTGGCGCCCAGATTCTCACTCGATATCTCCCGGGAGCTGTCAATTATCCTGATTGTTACCGGATAGGAATCACTGAAGCCCTCTAGCTGGTGGGTGAGCTTGGTGACGCCATCGTCGGAATATTCTTCGGCGTTGTTCAGAGCTTTAAGTGATTCCCTTACAGCCATGCGGTTGGCCGCGTCTTCGACATTCACGCCAACTAACAGATGGACGAAGTGGCCTTGTTGCGCCTGCGAGACATAACCATCGCCACACATTGCGCGAAATACTTTCCAATTAGTTTGTGACTCAAACTTACTGTTCAGATGACCCGCTGGTGCGAAATATTTGGAGCTCGGTCCACCTGTGAGACTAATGAGCGCCCACTCATGAGTCGGGTGTAGCGAGACGGAGCCAATTTCCTTGGCGCGTCGCGACGCGGTATCGACGTACCTACTAGCTTGAGCACCAGACAAGAGGTGTCCCTTTCCAGTTTCTAAAAGCTCAAGAAGATCTTTATGAGTGCCTACTCTTGCAATGTTGAGCCGCCAAGGTTTCACTACTTTTTCGGTCTTAATTCTGTCGAATGGAAGATCCAGACAGTTCTGGCCTACCTCGCCATTAAGTAGGTTGACAGAGGCGCCAATTGTCGAAAATTTGTAGGCCGCGATATCCGCTTTTGTAGTACTTTTTGCCGCCTGCCTACATGACACCATCGGCGCGCTTGATGATAATGCCAGACTTATAGGTAGAAGGTAGCTAAGTTAAAGCCGTTTAAGATAATGTTTCATAGCGAAACTCCGAGTTTGTTTTAAAATTTGGCTCTTGGGCAGATTTGACGCCGGGCGACGCCAAATGAAGGGTCAGAACAAGCGTGGTAAGTAGCTGGGCCACAAACTGGGCCGGTACCCCAGTTATCCAGTTCGACACCGAAGTCGGGATGCCGACATTCCTTGGGAGTCTCAATGCCGAAATCGGTATGCGCACACTTGTTGCAGCCGCGGGCTCTAGCGACCCAGCCACCTGGACCACACCTGTCGCAATCATGCTGAGAGTTGAAAGTTTCTCCCCCACAGATGGAATCCCTCCGGGAGTTATACAATTCTGGGCCGAAATCTTTGTGACGGCAAGTTTGATAAGTGGCGGGAGCGCATGGTGGCTCAGCCTTGACCTTGAACTCAGCCGGCGGACAGAATTCCCATTCACCTAGTTCGATAGGATCCGTCGGCTTTGGTTTTTGAATTTCTGTTATGGCCGCTAAGATTGGCTGCAGAGTTTCTTCGTTACAATCCTTGTCGTTGTAATGTTCCATACACAGCCTGTAAGCTGCGGTGATTCTTTCTTTCAAAATAGCTAGGTCTGTTTGATTCTTCGCCATCAGAGCCTGAGCTTCAGGCGTGGCGAGAGCTGGAAACTGGTACGGATTGCTCTGAGCGAATACAAATACTCTCTCAGCACCCGTTGCCGCCATAAGGGCGTTAGCTGCGGCCTGCAGGAAGTATTTGCGTTTGCTCAGAATTGGCTTCAGGTTCTCAAACATCGGGATCAGCCCCATGCTGTCGTAGTCAGCAAAGGAGCGATGAAAGACTTTGTCCGAGTGATCGTTTGGTACAGCAATGACTGACTCAATAGCTGGTCCTTGACGGATTTTACCCTTGATGGTGCTGATGTGCTGACCGATTAAATTATGAGCGATATCTGTGTCCGCCCTAAAAGTAGTTGTTGGAATTTTCTGACGCGGCTCCCGCCAAACGGCATCCCGAGCAGCCATGAATTTCTTCCACTCTTGATAAATATCTGCGCCAGAGAGTGCTCCTGATACGGTCGTCGGTCTTTTGCCTTTCGTGAAATAGATGACAACAGACTGACGTTTGTCGGTCTCTACCATGCCGATGTAGCGGTCGAAGTTCTTGAATAAAGTCTCAGCGTCGCCCGCTGAGTTTGTAACCATTTCAAGATTCTTGAATGCAGTAGAACT
The DNA here is from genome assembly GCA_016874735.1 of Deltaproteobacteria bacterium. NCBI lineage: Bacteria > Pseudomonadati > Myxococcota > Myxococcia > Deltaproteobacteria bacterium. Next base: position 10,092 of record VGTI01000075.1, on the reverse strand, counting down.
AGCATTCTCGACCGTTGTCGTTGCCTGATGCCAGATGTCTAGTACAGTGAAAGCGAGAAAGTAGGTACCCTCTTCTTCAGCAGCGACAAGGCCCGTGCCACACTGTTTGAGGAAATCCTCATATTTTCCTTCGTTTAACAGATTGAGGTACTGTTGAGCTAGACGAGCAGTTCTTACACTTCTTAGCTTTCGCGACTCAGAAAATGAAATCGCTGCTACGGGTGTATGCTCAGATATCGGTAGCTTTGAGAGGAGAGCTATCTCACCGCCTGGTCGCGGGTTATAGCCGCCAGCACTGGCCACAATATCGACGAGATTCATTCGTGTCGCTGAGTCATTGACGAGGAAGTCGGCTAGGTCGCGTTGACCTCGTAGTAAACGAGCGCGCGGAAAAATGGCCAGGGGCGTTTCGCCTGTTGAGACACTGTAGCCGCCAATTTCTAGCTCGGCCAGACAGTTGTTGGCTGGAGCCCCAGTCGTCGCGTTGATGGCTTGCCCGATGTGGTAATCGAACACACTAGCGTTATTTTTCACCTCAGACTTGTTTTGATTGATACGGCAACCAAATCCTAAGATCGCCATGCTTAAAAGCAAAAACACACGCATAAAGCTTCCTACCAGTTGAATCCGCGGTCGTCTGCTGGACCGTCGTGATTGCATTGTTATGATATAGGGCGGGGGCTAATTCAGACAATGTTCCTGGTTCACCCCCGCCCTCATCAGCCAGACTACTTATAGTAATCTTCTTCCCTAATTGGCCTCAGCTTGCCGTCAGGTTCAGCCACGATGACGCAACGGGGCTCAGATTCGACTTCGCATCCTGGATGCCTGCTTTGTCCATACTCTTGAGTTCCATTTGCGGGATCGATACACGTCGTATACTCTTCCACGATGGCATTGCCATTCCCGTCCAAGAGAGCGCACTCTTTAAAAACATCAGGACCGAATTTGGAGCTTTCGCAGGATTTGCAAGATGTAGCGTTATTCCAGCCCCAAGAGCGACCGCAAACGCCGCAATCGTGCTGCGACTTCCAACGCTCTACACCGCATCGCGCAGCGCGTTCGGTTTTGACTGTCTTAATCCCGCAATTTTTGTGAGGTGCGCTCTTGTACTTCGTGGGGATGGATTTGTCCTCACATACTTTGTAAACAGGAGTGAGACCGAGATCGCGGCAAAGTGAATGGTTTTTCAGCTCCGGTGGTGGCAATAACTTCAGCCCAGCAAGTAGCTTGTTGACTTCTAATTCCTTCTTGAGTTTGACGAAAGTTTTATAACGGACGAATTCCAAAGTGTCCGGAGCATCTGCCAATCCGACGATCAGCGACTCGTCTAAACATTTGGTCTCGTCCAAAGTGCAATCGGCAGCAAACTTTTCTATAAGCAATATGTAATTTTCCAATTTATCAATCAGCTCTTGTAGTTCCAGCCTCTGATCTGAATTCAGGCCAGGTAGTTTGACGCCGCCCGGATCACTAGCGCCTACGCCTCTTGTATCAGTGACCATGTAAGGTTTTTGTAGAGCATATTTGGCAAATGCTAGCTGATCACGAGCCTTGCCGTACGGCCGCGCCAGCTGCTCCAGCTGTAGTCTTTTCCCCTGCTGCGTTATGATCTCTTGACTGTGGAGCAGTTTGGAGAAGCTTGGAATATTTGCCCATGTTTCACTCGAAAAAGAGATTGGAACATAAAGCATTTCATTTTGAACCTTGCGAATCCAAGCTTCGGTATCAGCAATCAAACCATCCGGTGTCATCTGAGTTGCTAGATGGTCTAGTGTTCCACCAAGCTGTAAACCGGTAACGGAGACAGCGGAACTGGTTGAGATCGAGGACAGGGTCTGGCGGAAGCCCATTTCCCCTTGTCCAGTCATGGCTTTTACTTGGAAGCGGGCCGAGATATCCTGTTTTTGTATATCTGATGCATCTTTGATTTCGAGCAGAACAAAGCGACGCGCGCCAAGTGTCATTTCTGTTATGATTTCGTCGCCACACGTATTGGTCCAAACTTTACCACCACCTTCTACCCCGTTTGGAGGCACAAAAGCAGTGTCGATCCGTACGGTGTCATTTTTTGTTTCGAGCTTTATTCTAGACGAAGCGATGCGGACATCAATTAACAGGTAGACACTCGATTTCGTGAAACTAATTGACTGTGCGAATTTAGCTGAAGCAGAAACTGCGAATGCTCCATTGGTAAACTTTCCAGCGCCGGCAACTTCTAATTGGCGTTGGAAATCGTGACTATCCCTAATGTAGTTAATAACCCAGACGATCTGGTTCGGCCGAACCGCCACCCTCACAGGCATGGCATCGCCGGGCTGTATGGTTGGATCGACTCTATTTTTGGGGTCGGCTGGATTAGCGTTTTCAGGAGGCTTTTTGTACCGATCGATATATAGATCATAGCTGTCAGCATAGGTCCTAATGATGTCTTTTTCTGGATTAAAGATCAGGCAAGGTGCACCGATCACACCTGTGGCCGCATTTATTCCTCGTCCCAAATCAATGCGCTCGACGTCAGAATCATAGCGGGTAGCCAGGGTGGAGTTTTTCTTTTTGACACATGCGGGGGTTGTCAGTAACGCTGAGAGCATCAGAAAACTGCTGAAAATCCGTTTCTTTTTTCGTAACCATTTCATGACTGTGCTTCCCTTTTCATGCCTATTGGGTGATTTATCCCCGCAAAAAAGAATAAAAAATATTCCCGTCTAGGCAGTAGGGGCTACAGAATGGAACGGAAAGGCAATCCAGTGCGACTGAGCAGTAAACTTATTCTCAAATACGAGGCAAGTTCTCTTGCTCCAAGTGGTGTGCCACAGCAATTGAGGTTCATCGCTGTTCAGCTCGGGTTGCGTGTGCCTAAATCATAAGGCGCTGTTTATAGATGAAAAGGCTCTGGTCCACTCAGTAGATTGCTGCGTATTAAGTGATGCCAAAGTGTAAAAAGAGTTGCCATCAATGGCTTGTCGCTTGATGGTGCCGGGATCAGGTAAGCGACGGCAAATCGCTTCATGTGAATTGTGCGCCCCGTGTGTGGATGTTGAGATACCTCGTCTTTTTTTCTTGAGGCACATGGCCCTACGGGCAAGTGACTTTCGACTTTACAGTTGTGTGAGTTGTCAAATGCCTGAGCATTTATTTTAAGTCCGGAGCCACCTGATTCAGGCATCTACGGGGCAGATCTCCCCTTAGGATCGCGAAGAACTGCTATGCTGCTGACATCGTATTGAATTAAGGTAAGGTGACCAAGCAACCATGTGGAGACAAGTCATGCCTAAACTCTTATGTTTGCAAATTATGTTGGCGGTAATTGCAGTTCAAGGGTGCACAGTCAATGGTGCAGCTCCGGCAGTCGCTGAGGGTGTAGTGGGGAAAGATAGTCCTGCGGCGTCTACCTCTCCGGTCACCAGCGACACATTTCCTACCAGCACTGAGGGACTACCGGAAGCCACTCCGATGCAGATCGTGGAACTTAAGGACGGAGATACCTTTCTTCTGACCGCAGCACCGGTCAAAGAGCGGATCAATGGCCAATGGACAAGGCGGTTAGCCTACAATGGCTCGGTGCCAGGTCCGATACTCCGTGTTAAGCAGGGTAGCTCTGTCCGCGTCACGCTGAAGAATCTGACTGACGTGCCGACAAGCTTGCATCCCCACGGACTAAGACTCGATTATCGCAATGACGGTGTGATTGGTATCGGTCAGATGAAGCCGATTGCACCGGGCGAATCTTATGACTACGTGCTTACGTTTCCCGATGCCGGCGTATTTTGGTACCACCCACATATCCGCGAGGACTACAGCCAGGGGCTGGGGATGTACGGCAACTTTTGGGTGACACCCAAGGACCCCCAGCATTACAACCCCGTTCATCAGGAAGTGGCGCTTCTGATCGATGATGCATCGGTTAAGGACGCAGCCCCTTTCTACCGTGACCGCGTGACGCACACGCTCATGGGGCGCTACGGCGATGTGACTTTGATCAATGGTCAGGATCACTTTCAGCTGCAGACTAAAGTTGGGGAAGTCAGTCGCCTTTACCTGACAAATACCGCTAGCACGCGCACCATCAAGTTTGCGCTGCCTGGAGCACGCATGAAACTGGTCGGCAGCGATGCCGGACTTTACGAGCGTGAGACGTGGGTTGACAGTGTGATTGTTGCTCCGTCCGAGCGCTACATCATCGAGGTCCATTACGGCAAGCCAGGTAGCTTTGATATTCTAAATAATAAACCCGATGCCCCGGTCATTATTGGGAAGGTGGTAGTCAGCTCTGACAGGGCTAAGGCGTTGGCACATGATTTCGGAAACCTAAGGTCACCGGGATCAAATATTACTGAATTGAAGGCTGTGAAACGTAAACTAAACGGCAAGGTTGATAAATATTTGACGATAAGTTTGACGATGCAGTCAGATCACAAATCTAGCTCTCATGCATCGCATAATATGCCAAGCATGAATCATCAGGGACACGGGCAACATCAAGGTGGTCAAGCTGAACATGCCGGTCACGCCGGTCATCACGGCCACCAAATGATAGCTCCCAGTTTATCTCCAGCCGATCGCGGCATCGAGTGGACGGACGAGATGGCAGCGATGAATCGTGCCAGTGATGATAAGACCATTGTGTGGCAGCTCATTGATACGCAGACTAAGGCCACGAATATGGACATCAACTGGCAGTTCAAGCGTGGAGACTACGTTAAGATCCGTGTCTTTAATGATCCCAAGTCGTCTCACCCGATGCAGCATCCTATTCATTTTCACGGTCAGCGCTTTGTGATCGCCGCCGTCAACCGCAAGCCAAATAAGAATTTGGTCTGGAAGGACTCGGCCCTCGTGAGACCTGGTGACACCGTGGATCTGGTGCTAGAGGCCTCTAACCCAGGCAAGTGGATGGCTCACTGTCATATCTCGGAGCACCTCCACGCCGGGATGATGCTCGGATTTAAGGTGGACTAAACTACGGTGGTCTTAGCGTTCATCGATTTAGGGAATCAGCTGAGTCAAGCGTTCCAGCAAAAGTACCCGCGTTTGCATGTGTAACTGGATGACATGTCTCAATAAAGTTTGGTATTGCCAGAGATCCTAAAGTTTTCTGCCCAGTTTGCCGATAATCCCCTATACCGGACCCTTATTGGTCACTGATTCCCTTAGAGGTAACGCTAACGGAGGCTTCATGCTGTCTCGTTACCTCGCTATAAGTTTTACGATCGCAACCCAGTTCAGCTGCGGTGGCGAATCGGCTAAATTCGCCGGCGGCGTGAAATATGCGGCGGCTAGGGCCGGCGATGTTCAGGCAAAGCTGCCAGATGCACTAGCGCTGAGTACTTTTGTTTACGGCCTTACAGTTGCTGGCGGTTCCCCAGTCGTGGCGCAGGCGCGTGTACCAGCGCTACCTAATGTTATGCTGGGCGAGAACAACAGCCCCCTTTCCGATGCCGCATTAGCAAACTGGAACGTTGAGATTCACTTAGTTGGGTCAGAGCCGACCGTTTACGGTCCGGTTACCACGAGTGACCTCGACGTCAGTAAATCCACTGGCATGGTAACGGCGCAGGCCACATTCAAGGAAAAAAACGGAGTCCGGCAAGGAACCGCCTTTGCCAGTTTTTTCGTTGATGCTGAAAAACCTGTCCCCAATTTGCGACGCATGGAGAATACGGCGGACGGTAAGGGCTCTAAGGTTTACTGGTCAGCCAACGACAACTACCGGGTGAACCGCGCCAACACCATACTCATTGCCTGTCGTGACGAAATCGAAGCTTTCGCGCCCAAGAATGCTCAAGAGGCTTCCGTGCTGCCTCCGGGGTGCAAAGTTCTAGCGAGGGGCGAGGAACTGTTCGCGCAACCCTCGATCATTAACGTTGGCCAAGTCGCCATTGGTGATGCTTCGATTGACGGAGCTGCCGCGCATATCGGGCTCTACACTGAAGACGCGGTTGGGACGCCAAATTTTACGTGGATTGAGGAACCCGCTGAGCAATTAGCGCAGCTCGAGCTGAGCACAACGCCGTCCACGGTGATCTACACCTCACAAGATGTTGCCAAAATAAGCGCCAACCTCTTGTCCGTTCGCGAGACCGGAACCGTGGCGATTCATCAGCAGGCGAGCGAATGGGTTAAGTACCGTATCAGCGCGCTACCAGTATCGAATAACGGGTCTGGCACCGCGACGAGCTTCGTGCCACAACTGTCCATACCCTTAGGTAGTAGCGACGGCCTATACACATATGCATTGCAGGCAGAAGAGATTGCGACTCAGACCAAGTCTAACAAACGCGACGTCATCGTCGTCAGAGATACCCTGAGTCCCGTAGTTACGGGTATCCAAGTCTCGGTCCTTGAGGGGATTTTGACACCGACATCAACAGTGACGATTAACTGGACAGCGACTGATGCTAACAAGATTAGTTCGCAATCTCTCTCCATCAGGCAGACCGGATCGGACGGGTTTACCGCATTGGCTACAGTCGCTGGTGGTCAAAACTCATTCACGTTCGTCTGGGGGGATCGTCCGGCTAAAGGTTTTGAAATACAAATCAAAGCGGTCGATCCAGCCGGTAATATAGGTATCGGTACCTCATCCAAGTGGACTCCTCAAGTATTCAATGCGGCGCTGCTTACCTCATCGGTTGACTGTCTTTTCTGTCACATCACTGTGCACGGTGACCTCGGTGGTATCAACTTCTCGAGCACGCCGCACGAAAGCACGGGTAAATTCTTCACTGTGACGGGTAAGGTGTACGGCACTAACAACGTGCCCAGTTTACTTGCGGCAACAGCCCGCTCCGGAGTGCAACCGAACTACAATAATTCTCCCTTAGTTATGTTTCCTAAAAACGGTCAATGGCCAGTGCTCACTGCCGCCATCCTGAAACCACGGATGAACGGTACACTCAGACTTGGCAATATCATGGTGATCAGGAACCATCAGGGTAACCTGATTCTAGATGGTTCCAAACCAGGCCAACCCATTGTGCTCAACGGCGAAGTATTCATCGAAGGTGATGTGGTAATCAAAGGATCTTACACGGGTATTGGTACGATTTACGCCAACAACATCTATGTTGTCGATGATGTCGTTGCCACGAAGAGCGCCTTTCCCTTTGACGAGGATCCTGCCAAGGCTGTGGTACAGGCTGTGAGTTCGATAGCGAGAAAAGACGATGCACTCTATTTGGGTGCCCTGAATCAGGTACTGGTTGGTAACTACACGACCAAGTTAGCTGACTCTTGTGGTCCCAATGGTGCCGGCATCACATGCGTCAGTGCCGATCCGTATTCTTGGATATCTCGAGCGGACTTCGAGGCATTAGGTCGTAAAGCTACGCTGCTCAAGGACGTAAACGGCGTGGCCCACGCACTTCTGCATCAAGACTATGACCCAACGGGTACTGATGAGCGGGCCCAAATAGAAGTTAACCGTGTCGATGCCTTTATTTACGCCCAGCGTAATCTGCAATGGCGCTCTTATGCAAACATTCTGCTCAACGGTGGCTATATGGCGCCTTATAGCGGTGTGATGAGTACAGCGCCATACCGGACCACGATACACTCGGAAAATGCGGCTATCAATTGGGCGTTAAACCCACGTAACGGTTTGCCCGTGACCAGAAATGTCATTCGTTATGACTACCGCCTCCGCGTTGGTGGTGGTGGATTTGAGACGGTTAAATCATATTTTGATCAAAATTAAGGCGCCGCTTCATGGCGGGGTGAAATTATGTGCATGAAAAAGCAAAAATATTGGTGTTTACATTTACGATTGATCCTCGGATCGGTATTTTTTATCCTGTCTTGCGGTCACGAATCCGTCATCACGAAAAATCGGCGCTCATCTGCTAACGCTGTCGCAACGCCCGCTATCGCATTGACGGTCGAATCGAGGCTGCGCGATGCTGTTCGTACAAACACGGTCAAGCATGCGCTTAAGACTAATTTAACTATCCGGAACTCGAGCAATCAAACTTTAACAGACGCTCTTTCACGCTTTGTGACGACCATTAAGGTCACAGGTCCTTCGGGTAATCAAGTTCCGGTCCTAAATAGCGAGCTCAAACCTGTTCCCAATAGCGAGCAGATTGGAGCCACGGCTTCGTGGGAGATCTTATTGGCGGACAGCAATGGTTCAGCTGATGGAGAGTATAGCATCACGATCACGGCGATACCGCCTGTTGCCCTTAAGCTCGACGGTGTCGATTTGCCAGCGCCCTGGACGGCCAAAGTAGCTCTAGACAGCACCCAGCCAATGATAGCGACAAAAAGCGTAGTCAATCGTCGATTGGCCGATGGCATGCGTCTCCTCTCAGCTTATGCTTGGGTTACCAATAAGAACGAGGCCAACTGCAAGGTCGGTGAACTCAGGAGTTCAGATGTAACCAAGGTGCTTCCGGTAGAGCTTCAGTTGACGAAAGATGAAGAATTACTCAAGAAATTCAACCTTGGCGCTTCTACTCCTTTGGCACTCATTGCTGATGTGGCGATACCAAAAGATTTTGTTGATCCCTTCACTCTGTATGTGAAATGCACCGACGCGGCGGGGAACAGCGCAGAATATATTCAACCTGTAGGCGTCAATCTGCCGCAGTTTGCTTTTACGGCCAAGGCCTTAGCTACTGATGCCACAGTGCCAGGGTCCGTGCCGGGGAACGATCGCAGCGTGAGTTTTGTCAAGCCTGGCGTGATTAAAGTAGCTCTCAGTTTAGTCGATGCGACTAGCGGTCAGGCTTTAACGCAGGATTTTGTAACCAGCATTGCATCTACTATGCGGGTCACATTTACAGAAAAGACGCCAACCACTATCGAGGAACTGAACACAAGCAAACAAGTACTTTGGTCCCAGCCGTATGCCGATACGATATCGCTCACGTTGCCCTCGAGCTACGAGGGTGAAAAGACGATCTACGCCAGTTTAATCAGCATAGACGTGACTAAGAACCACCAGCAGCTTGTGGGCACAGTCCCTATACGCTTATTTGCAGCGACCATACCAAGTAACATCTCCTGGATGACTGGCGCGCAATTTATTCCGTTTGCGGCCAATGCGCCGCTCTCGGGGAAATTTCAGATAACCAGCTCGCAAGCTCCACTGACCGCAATTGCTCCGATCAGTTTGGAGTACACGACAAACAACGAGACATGGTTGCCTTTACCCGCGAAAGTCGCTCTTGAAAGTGCAGTAAGCGGGTCAAGCTCCAAGATCTATACTTACAATTTCAACTACCCATTAGCGACGGAGCAACCGTTCCGTATCCGGGTTAAGGCTACAGATATAGCGGGTCATGTTGGGGTGTCTGGTATCAGTGCTAGCCTCATAGGACGGCCAACTCTGGCCCTATCCGTGGCCCAAGCGGAACGAGATGCCTGCGCAGCATCTGGAACACCAAAGTCCAAGTTTAAGCCGTGGTTTGCTAGCGCCGTTCTCTGCCAATTTGCCGATGTATTAGGACAGAGAAGTGGTCTATACCACGCGCAAATACTCTTGCAAAATCGTGGGGGAGCTCCCGTTGAGTTTTACTCCACCTCAAGTATAGCGCCGGGTATGGGTTACCGTGTGCTCGTTGATGGTGTGCAAGTCGCACAAAATCGTTTGCTTGGAAACATCGTCAACGGTACGCCACAGCCTCCATCTGCCTTTGCCCTTGCAGCAAATGCTTCGTCCAGTTTATTTAGTTTCGCAGTGCAATCGGCTTGGCTACAGGGATCAAAGGTCGCGATTCAATTCGATCGCGAAGATACCGGCGTCAACTCCATCGCTAACTCTTGTTATGCCCAGGGAGTCGATTTCCCGGAGGTTGTTATCCAGGATAAAGCCGCAGGTTTGACCCCGCTCTCAGGTGCGTTGCCTTGTGACGGAAATTAGCCGCGGCAGTAACGGCAAACACTGGTAGGTGGGTGATAACGCGTGATAATCGTTGGCAGGTCGATGCCCAATTGATAATTTGTCTAAAGTTACGGGCGACCTTTGCCGAACACCACGTGTGGCGTACGTAAGTACTCAGGGAAGGTGGCGATGGAATTCACGGCGAATCATGCATTATGGTGGCTAGGGCTGGGTGTGGCGCTACTCGCCATGGAAGTCCTCACAAC
>VGTI01000074.1 GCA_016874735.1 Deltaproteobacteria bacterium | reverse complement strand
CTCTTCTGGAAATTGGCCGCCAGAGTTAAAGAGGTTGCGCTCTTCGATCGCGTGTTCGATGTCCCGGTAATTGATCGAGGTACTCAGATTGATCGACGCGGTGGTGATCTTCCTGCGGCTCATCGTATTGTAGACGCTAACGGCAGACTCTAGCATTTGACCCATTAGATAAGCCGAGACGAAGCTCGCAGCGAGATAAGACCCGGCCAACACCAAGGACGCACGTCCAGCCCAACGTACACCAGCTTCAAAATGCGCTGGCGACAGGCGGATGCGGTTTAACATTTGGGCGATGGCTGGGTTAATGATGGTCTCCTCACTGACCTACTTGACGTTGAGATTGAATTTAAGTGGAGTACCTGCACGAATAATGCGCACCTCGATCTCACTTTCGCCGCGCAGCGACTGCAAAAGGCGGATGGACTGCGCCGTATCGGTGAGTGGAACCCCGTTGACCTCGGTGACGATGTCGTCATTTTGCAGTCCAGTTTTTTCATAGATCGAGTCCTTCCGGATTCGTGTCATGACAAAACCCTTTAATTCGCCGTCGACCATATTCGGGCTAGCTTTGGCATCTTGGAGCACTTTGGTGAAATCTGAGGTCAGCAGTTTAGACCTGTAAGCCTGAGACATGGTGATCTCGCGCTCTTTGCGCTCAAAGCCTTCCTCTTTAAATGACGGTGGCGGTGGCTCAGTCGCGATGGGAGCGACCGTCTCAGACCCAGACGCTGCGGTAGCTGCTGCTTTTTTTGCCCGTCGACTGCGAACCAGTTTTTCCTGTACAACTTCGACGAATTCGAGGCGTCCGTTGTTATCGACGATGATCTTTTGTTTGTGAATCTCTTTGAGCGTCACATCTTTTAAAATCGTGTCGCCAACCATGAAGCTGTTGACCGTTTTTTTCGTGGTATTTTCAATCAGAGCGATCCCAGATTGGGGATCACCACCATAGATGGTTCCCGTAAGAGCAATCGGCAGCTCTGACTTAACGATCTCCACGGCTTTATCACCGTCACCTTTAGTGACTGACTTGCTGGCGACCCCTAACTGCGCCTTGCCCTCAGAGCTAAATATGTTGCGGTTGACGATGGTATCGATCGCCGGCTGAGTCAGTGTCGGTGTTGGCTCCGGCAGGCGCAAACTACTCGGACTCATGGTCCGTGCGGCACTAGACCTCTTCTCGAGGCTGGGAGTCACCAAATAGCCAAGGCCGGCCGACACGACCGATGCCGTCATAAAGCTAGCGCCAAGGACCATAAGGCTAGCCCGCCACGGTCCCGCCGCAACCTTTTCCATGGCTTTGGAGACGTCGAACATGATTCCCTTCATCATCCACACTCATCCATGAGTGCGGCGTAAGCTCACGCCTACGTATTAAAGAATGTGCCAACGATCATAGGGTTTGACTTCTGTTGAGGACTTGAGAAATCCAGATTGGATAAGACTAGAGCGCACGAGCTGTGCCGTAGACTGGGGGGTAGAGAAATGATCACTCACGGTGATGTGAGCCTGCCTGTATCGACCCGCACGAAAGCCGATCAGCGCGTTGATGCGCTCGGTTAAAAGTTTGTGTTTAGTCTCCGTGTCTTTGTGCGTGAGGACCTCGGCCAATAGGGGGCGCCGCATGAGTTCGCTCTCGTTGGCGAGCAGGCGCCGGGCGATTTCCTCAGCAGGCGTATTGAGCCACACCACAGCACCTAGCTGCGACAGCAGGCCCCAGTTCTCATCATCCATGACGGCACCGCCGCCTGTGGCGACGACGTGTGAGCGTAACCCACCGAGTCTTTTAACTATTTGAGACTCTAGCTGGCGGAATTGGTCCTCACCCCGAGCGGCAAAAATAGCTTCAACGGAGTCGCCCGCCTCCACCTCAATCTCCTGATCGAGGTCGATGAAGCCGAATCCCAAAAGTCGCGCAAGAAGTCTACCAACCGCAGATTTGCCAGCTCCAGAAGCCCCAACCAAAACAACGTTAGAGCCTTGAACCGTGGCCATCAGGGCGGCGGCATTGTCAGAATCAGCATGCATATAGCTACCAGTCAGCAAAGGAATAATCCCAAATTAAGCACAAAAATCATTGATTATTGAATACTTAAGGCGGCGGCAGAGATCAAGAGCAGAGATCTAGAAGAATGCGGATGTACCGAGGCTTGTCTATAGTTTACCAAGTGTAACGACTGATTTATAGAGTAACGAGCAATTTGTGGATCCCCGTCTAGACCTGGGGTATGACCGCCTGAGATGGCTAGTGAAAGCCGCTCAACCAACGGAGAATCCCAAAATCATGACCACCGCGCCTATCGCAATCGTCCCTTTGTTGGCTGCCCTAGCGACCCAATCACCTGTAGCCGTCCGTTACGACGGCTGGATACCCCAAGGTGGGGGCTTTAACCCGCAGCGCTGCTCCGTGGAACTACGCTACGGCGTCGACCGTCCCGGCGTGAAGCTTAAGGGACTGATCAATTACTACCCCCTCGATGCTGCCCCCTATGAGCGGCGCGCCTCCCATCAACTCTCCGGAGCGGAGTGGACGGTGGTCCCCTACCCGACTCAAGTTGCCTTTGTGGCACCGACTGGCGACGCCAAGGTCAACTTTACCTTCCGCTCCGGTGAGCGCAGTGACAGCGCTGTGTTCTGGTCGTCCATATTTGCGGTTGAATTTACCGAGACTACGGTAGTCAATGGTCAGGAGCGGCAAACAGCCATCGGTGACTGTCAGGTCAGCCAAGTGACTTGGCTCTAAGCGCAACTCCCGGCGGAGGCTGATCATGAGTTACATCGCAAGAGTAGACTGCGGCAGCCACGAAACCTGGTGCATCAGCCGCCCCGAGCGCGGCAATGCGCTCGGCACGACGTTGGCACGGGAGTTACTACGCGCGGCGCACGCTCTGCGCGACGCTAGTCACAAGCCACGCTCTTTAGTCATCCGTGCGACACCCGTCATCAAAGGCGATGAGGCCACGTGGATCGCTGGGGGTGACCTCAAGGAACTCGCGCTTCTGCGCGATGGTGACGAGGCTAAGGCCTACGTGACCACGATGAGCGACGCACTGCAAACTATCGCTGCATTACCGATTCCTGTGGTGGTAGCCATTGATGGCGCCGCCATCGGTGGTGGTGCTGAGCTCGCCTTGGCCGGCGACTTGCGCCTAGCAACGGAGCGGTCAGTGCTTGAATTTCGTCAACTAAAGGCTGGACTCGCCACCGGATACGGAAGCGCCTGCCGCATGGTGCAACTTGTTGGCCTTGGCCGCACGCAGGGCATGCTGTTCCGGACCGAAAGTGTCAGCGCCACTGAGGCCGTGGCATGCGGACTGCTACACGAAGTTTGTAAAGACAGTGCCGCCTTGGATTTGGCTGTGACTAAACTCTGCGCTGACCTCGCTGCCCTCGACCCCGCGGCACTTGCTGCACAGAAGAGGATGCTCTGGCATGCAACCCATCAGGATGCGACCGCAGCGCGCACGGCAGAATTAGAACTATTTGCGACCATTTGGCGTAATCCAGGTCATAGCGCCTTTCTCGATGCATTCGCTAGTCGTAGCAGTGAGCGTGAACGTTGAGCATTTTCGTACGCATTTGCCGCGGCCACAATGAACCTGGTCTCGATATCGACGACAGTGGTGGCAAGCTACCGACGATTAGCCTCATTTTAAAGGACGATGGTACGGCGGCAGTAAACGCCATTGCACTCGATCAAGGAGCCGTCGGCACGCTCAGGCGTTTAACGGATCATATCTATCTGACGGAGCTCCATCAGGAAAACTTAGACGTAGATCTCTTAGCGATCAGTGCACCATGGACCGAGTCTGTCTCATGGTTGCAACATCTTCGATCGGAGCGACGCACGTTTGTGCTGAGCACCTGCGGATTTCTTGGTCAGACGTGGTACGACGGCCCGTTGGCTCACATCAACGCGCGTCACGAAGTTGCGAGCTACGTCCCGTCGGGAGGCTACGGTGCGCTAAGGATTCCGCGTGCCGCAGATCCATCCGTCCAAGGCCTAACCTTGAGTGACATAGACACCGCTGAGGGTGCTTTTAATAACGGCATTGATGAGCGAGCACACCGGATCCTCCTCGCAGCAGTGCGGGCAAAATTGTACGCGGCAGGTCCGTCATTAACGTTTGCACTGGACGACTTTGGACTGCGTAATGCCGTTGAATTAACTCTCGTGAGACAGGCGTTGCCCCGGTGCACTATAGCCATCACGGCACCTAAGCCATTGCCGCCCCAGTGGCGTCGCCTCCTGCAAAATATCAACGTCCGGCTGAGTAACGAGCGCCAGAGCACCAGGGCCGGCGCGCTAGCACTTCCGTTACCTAATTTGGTGCCAGAGGCTTACGTTGCTGGAATTGCTGGCAGTATCAACAGCCCGAGCGCTGTGTTACCGCAAAGTATGGTCAAAGCCTAAATATATTCGGTGATTCTGCCGAAGTTCTGCCCGGCCCTAAGGCTGGAGGATGAGATTATGGCCAAGGGGAGATCCACGTTAGAGACTGGTCGGATGCGGCAATCCAAAGGCATGATTATGGTTGCGATTGCCTTGAGCGCTCTAACCCTCGTTGCCTGCTCCTCATCAAACTTCGCTGGCAACAGCGGTAAAACACCCGCACGGGAAAAACCAAGCCCTAGCCCAGCGCAAGATGCGAAAAAATCTGGACCCAAAAGCTCACCCACACCCCCCGATGCCAGCCAAGGCTCCACCCCGGAACTACCCGTGGAGTGTCGCCAGGAATATCAAATACCAGCATCGGCTAATCTTTGGTTAGCTGGAGTCGCTGCAGGCACGCGCATCATTTACCGCATCCCCACGGGCAATTTTCAAACCTATACGACGGTTGATCAGGCACCTGAGCAAAATCCTGTGCTCGTGGCCTCGGCCACAAAGGGCTGTTTGATACCTGGACAAGCGCTCGCCTTCACCGTGAGCGGTCAGATTTCTCATGGCTCGGATGCTCCGACCGATGCCGATGGCACGAAGGGCGAAGTCGTGGCGCACCTGAATGCAGGTGCTTACGGCAAATCAGACGTGCGCGCTCCGATCAACAGCTTACTCGGCGTATTCCTCGGCGCCGACGATCCCTCACCGCTACCGGCACCAGCTGGACTCGACTTTACCGGTGAGGACGCACGTAATTTGAGCCTACTCAAACCGGCAATTGGGCAAGTATTTTTTATCGGTACGGGCAAGATAGCCTCTGGGGAGATGCGTAAGGTTGTGGTTCCCACCGGGACAGAGCGCCTGTATTTTGGCATCATGGATGCTTTCGAGTGGCACAACAACACGGGCAGCCTCTCGGGAGCCATTCAATCAAGTGCCATCGTCAATAGCCCGTGACAGAGCGTTTGAGCTTTCAGCGCTCACCGACGCCATGCGAGGATGATTCATGCTGAAGTGGCTCTACCAAAGTGCTCAATGTTTTTTTGTTGCTCTGATCCTATGTGCCTGTGGGGCGCCGTCGCAGGCACCGTCCACACTCAAGAATGCCGATGCGCTCAGCTTAACTGACGCAACGCCGTCTGTTGAGCTACTATACTGGGACAACAAAAATCTGGGATTCGGTCATGTAGCGATCGCCATTACGAACGAAGTCGCCGCCAGTGACGATATTTACATCAGTTATGCAATGGGTAATGACTACGCGGTCGATCGGGCAAAACACGGCAAAGATCCCGAGCGCCTTCCGCTACCGCGTCCCAGCGCCGCAGCATGGAGCGAATTTCTCCTGTGGTATGATCAGAGCCCCTACGCCCATCCCTTCGCTGATGACTACGGCAGTGACTACGATTTACTGCGACATAACTGCGCGCATGCCGCTTTAAACGTCCTGCGGCAGCTGGGATATGATTTACCTATCGGCGGTGAGCGTCCCTTGGCCTTGCGTCCGGTGCAGGTTTACCGTGCGGCGGCAGGTTACTCGGCTCTTGGTACCCAAGAGTAAAGTCAGATTAGTTGGTGTTACGGAAAGTACAGCGCCCCGCTAGCAAACGACGTGTTGCTGCTACCGTAGCCACCCCAGACCAACATCGCATCCCCCGTCCACACCGCCGTGTGACTCGCTCTAGCCGTTGGCGCATTCACGGAGCTCGTGTCGGTCCAGATTCCCGTTTCTGGACTGACGGTGCCACCGGTGGCGAGATGAACCGAGGCACTATTTACCACGTTATAGCCACCCCAGATCAGCACACTGGATCCCGTCCAGACGGCTGTGTGCTCAGTACGTTTATCAGTGACACCTGTAGGGTTTAAGCGCGCCCATTGATTCGCATCTGGATCATAAGACATGCCATTCGCGGTATTGGCGAAGTTGAGGCCATAGACACCCGCCCACACGACAAAATGCGATCCCGTCCACACAGCGGTGGCATTGTAGCGATTATCGGTGTTAACGCCGGTAGCTGCCGTTGCACTCCACGTATTGGTGGCGACGTCATAAACACCGCCGTTTGCCAGGTAAGAATAGGCGATAGAGCTGTTGTACTGAAATTCGGTGACACCACCCCAGACGAAGAATTTGCCGTCACCGTAGGATGACGCCGCGAACACGCGATCACTCGGCGCCGCGGCCGTGGCCATACTAGACCATGTCGCCGTTTGGGTGTCGTAGATGGCTCCGTCATTCACGGTAAGACCACCGATACCTTCACCACCCCAAACTATGAAATACCTGCCAGTCCAAGCCGTCGCCGGTGATAGACGACTGGTCGGACCACCGGATGAGGTTAATGCCGTCCAGGAGTCTGTAGCAGGATCATAAATGCCACCGTTTGCACTATAAGTAGAGCAACCGCCAAATCCTCCGACCGTGCAACCGCCCCAGACGATCATCTTGCTGCCAGTCCACACGGCAGCATGTCCGTAGCGAGCTGTCGGTGCTCCCGTCGTACTGATGGCTGTCCACTTGTCCGTAGAAGGTTCATACTTGGACCCTGTAGCGAGGGAATCACCGTTATCATCCATGCCACCAAAGATAATCATACTGCCATTTTTGACACTGGTGCCGTCTCCAGTCCACACGGCGCTGTGACCTGTTCTGGGCGCAAAACCAGAGGGGGTGGCAATGGCGCGCCAATGTCCCGCCGTAAAACTAAACTTGTCATTAGTTGCAGTAGTGGTGTTAGTAGCGGCGTCTTTAGCCGTCACACAGGCGTAGTAAGTGACACCGTCATCGAGATTGTCATCGGGAGTGTAGCTAAGCTCAGTATTGGCAATATCTGCTTTAGTAATAGTTGGCGACGAGCAGTCACTCTGCTTGCTGATCTTGATATCATGGCTGGTGGCGCCTTTGGCCTCACTCCACGTCAACGTTGGTTTTACACCAGAGACGGCGGTGGGACCTGTGATGGTAAAGGCCTCAGGAGGAGTCGCATCGATCGCAAACTCAACGCCATTATTGGTCGCGTAATTGATCCCGCTACTGTTGACGGCGGTAACGCAGGCGTAATGCGTGCCATCAGCCAGGGCCGTGACGGTTACATCGAGATCCGCCAAAGACCCTATCGTTTGCTCGCTAGTCTGACAGTCTTTGTCGGAGGCGATCATGAGGTCATAGGTCGTGGCGCCATCGGATGCCGTCCAGCTAATGGTCGGCGTATTCACATTGGAAAGAGCTGGGATTTCACCGATGGCAAAGGCGCCTGGCCGCGGCGTCTTCTTTTTGGTGCAGGCGCAAAAGAGCGACGAAACTATAGCGAGGCCAATCACATAGCGCATGCCAACCCCCTATAAATGCCGCTTTTAACTAGGTTTTGATGATCTCTAGCTTAGCAGTATTTAAAGCGCTGTGGCAGGGCCTGAGCTAATTACTCACTGGCTCAGCAGACTTGGATTTGGACTTACGAAAATAAATCGAGGCAAAGACGCCGGAGAGGCCACCGAGTATCAAGCCGATCAATTGGGATCTGATCAGCGCGGCCATCGACCAGTTGGCCGCGGGCTCACAATTGACGCCGAAGCTCACCGGCGCACTGATGAGTAGACGGCTTATGGAGGGCGCGATCAGAGTCATTAGGGCCGCACCTACAAAAGCCCAAGAGAGTATGGTTTGGAGGTAACTTGTTATCTTTTGCATGAGCACACTCCTAAATGAATAATAATTTATGATTTTAGTTCGATGTTTTCGTCAGTCACGCAAGATCGACGCGATATCGTCGGGTAGGCGACGACGCTCAAACAGCCTGCAAGACTTTTCGACGGTCGCACTCGCTACGTTTAGAGTGAGTTGTCCGTTGCCAGCGGCACTCAGCACCCGGGGCGCCGCTACAGCTTTACCGGCGACTTGCACCACTAAATAGGATTCGTTTTGCGCCATCTCTTCCGTCCAGCCTTCAAAGCGGGCCGCAGCCGCTGGCCGCAGCGTCATCATGGATTGACCGCGTTGTCCTGGCAGATCCGACACTTCAGCAATATCGGTACCATTGAGCAGCGGCGCCTTATCCATCATTAAAATTTGTTTACCAACGGTAACACGCTGCCAACCACGGCCTTTAGCTTTGGGCGCAGCGCGATACACTGTCACTGCATCGGAGCGATACTCGCGACACCTTGCACGGGTGTACTCTTTGGTCAGTACACGCAGTCCGGAGCGGCATTCCTTATTATTGGGATCGAGTTGCAAGCACCGCACAAAGCTACGCATCGCTGTCAGCTGATCGCCCCCACTAGCGGTCAACACCTCTGCCAGGTGAGCATGAGCACGCGACTGACTTGGGAATTTCCCAACCAAACTCAGTGCTCGGGACAAGGCATTGGGCGCTCCCACCCTCTCGTCCTCAGGGCTCGTCAGCTGTGTCGGGCTTGAGTGGAGAATCTGTCCGACAAAATCAAGAGCCTTGGTCGTAGCCAACTGCAAATCAAAATCGTCCGGGTGATCGCGTGCAATGAGGTTCATCACCCGAGCCGCGCGCGCATAGTCCTTGGCCGACAGGGTTGGGTCAGAGGCCGTGAGGCGTTCGACCAGTGGCCGCAATTTCTTAATCGCACCAAGTTCGCCTGGGGTAGCTGTTGCCTCTGCCTGATCCAGATCGCGGAGCACCTGCTGCGCTTGTTCACCTACGCCACCACCAAGCAGCTGCACAGCAACGAGCAAGGCCTCAGGTGCCGACTTCTTAGCGGCCGCGGGATCGCTATCGGGAGCCGTGCGCATAAGAACGCAGGCCCCAAGAAGAGGCAATAGCAAGTAGGGCCAATGTCTAAGCCACTGCCTGAGCCAACGCCAACTAAACATTAAACTTAAACTCCATGACGTCGCCATCGTGGACGACGTATTCTTTGCCCTCAGAACGGATCTGGCCAAGTTCTTTGAGTTTAACTTTCGAGCCAGCTTTCAATAGATCGGCGATGGAGTAGACCTCGGCCCGGATAAACCCGCGTTCAAAGTCCGAGTGAATTTTACCTGCGGCTGCCGGCGCCTTATCGCCGTGGTGGATCGTCCAGGCGCGCACCTCTTTTTCACCGGCAGTAAAATAGGTGGCTAGTCCCAGCGTGGCATAACCGGCGCGGATGAGCGCGTTGAGTCCGGGCTCTTTCATGCCGAGGGCCGCAATCATCTCACGGCGGTCCTCGGGAGCCATGGTGCTGATTTCCTCCTCGAGTTTACCGCACAAGAGAATGACTTGAGCGCCCTCTTTGGCGGCGTAATCACGCACCTGCTTCGTGTATTCGTTGTCACCTGTACCAGCAGCTAGGGCTTCGTCAACGTTGCACACATAAATCGCTGGTTTAGTCGTCAAGAGATGCAGATCGCGCCATGCTTCGAGCACTTCGTGCACATCCCCAACGAAGGGCATCGCGTCAAAAGTCCGTCCCGGCTTCAACGCTTGCAGATGGGTATCCAGGGCTTCGAGCATGGCTACGATGGCGATGTGCTCTTTTTTACCCGCCTTGAGGAATTTCCGGTAACGCTCCAGAGCTTTCGCCACCGTGCCGGTATCGGCATAGATGAGTTCGGCTTGGATCGTTTCGATGTCACGAACCGGATTTACCGATCCCTCAACATGCGTGATATCGGTATCCTCAAAGCAGCGCACGACGTTGACAATAGCATCGGTCGCGCGGATATGACCGAGAAACTGGTTGCCAAGACCCTCGCCCTGCGAGGCACCGCGGACCAGTCCGGCGATATCAACAAACTCCATACTGGCCGGTATCGTCTTCAAGGTCTTGATGACCGAGGCAATTTGATCAAGTCGTGGATCCGGTACATCGACGCGCCCGACGTTGGGGTCGATCGTGCAGAAAGGGTAGTTCGCTGACGCCGCACCTGCCGCAGTCAGAGCGTTGAAAATGGTTGATTTACCGACGTTAGGCAGACCGACGATGCCGCAATTAAATCCCATGAGTGAAACCTACTTCTTTAGCTACGCATATTGGTGAACTGCAGAGGAAACTTGAGCTGAGCACTTTTGAGAGCAGCAATGGCGGCCTGCAGCTCGTCGATACTTTTACTGGTGACGCGCACCTGCTCGTCTTGGATCTGGGCTTGGACTTTGAGTTTGCCGTCTTTGATCACTTTGCTGATTTCTTTGGCTTCTTCTTTGTCCAGTCCGGCTTTGAGCAGAATTTCTTGGCGGATGATGCCACCGCTGCCACTCTCTTCTTTGCCGTATTTTAGGCCACGGAGATCGACCCCGCGTTTTGCTAGTTTGCCCTCAAGCACCTGGTGGATCGAGCGCAGCTTCATGTCATCATCGGCCACGATTTTGATCTTCTTGGCATCCCGCTCCAGAGTGATCGACGACTTACCGCCGCGAAAGTCGAACCTTTGGCTAATCTCTTTTTGCGCCGTATTTACAGCGTTGTCGACTTCTTGCAAGTCGAGTTCACTGACGATATCAAACGATGGCACTTAAACCTCCAAGATTGGCAAACACTTCAACAATTCGCTATCGTCTCTATAGACCAAATCACACGCGGAGCTGAACAAGGAAAGCAGAGACACCTATGATCGGTTTGCGACCAAGCACCAAACACCCCCGCCAAACCTTCCCACTCTTCGTTTGTGGCCTGTGGCTTTTAGCAGCGACCACGACGATCGCCAAGCCTGTAGACCCACCTGCCTCTCAGGATGACCAGGCAACGCAAACGCTCGAGAGTTTCGAAAGTTGTCGCCGTAGTGCCCTCGACTTACTGAAAAGGGAGGATGGGGGCAAGCGTAGGTTCAAGGTGGCACTTATTGCCTGTCGCGAAAACTTTCCCGGCGCCGACCTCTATATCGGGTGCAAGAAGCAGGCGCTGCAGACGGCTAAATCGGAAAATACCAAACCAGATCAGATGATTAGCCAATGCAGGCGCTACCTGACCGTGGCCTCATTCGGGCCGGACCAACCCTTCCCGGTGTTCACCGAGCGGGACCAGGCTTTTTTCGCTGGGATCGGCCTTAACCGCTCGCATCCTCTGAAAAACCTGTCCCCACCCAACTTTAATTGCAACAAAATCAAGAAGGCCAAGGCCGATGGCACCAAGGCTAGCTTTGTTCTGATTGGTAATCATCCCAACCTTTTTGCTGGGTTCGCCAATCTGGAGCCCAAAGACCTCGCTGACAATTTTGGCTATAGCAAGCCTTACAGAGCGGGGCTGCGCGTGAATAAGCTGGGCATGCTCTTCGGCGATCCGCGTAAGGACAAGGCAACCCTCTACTTCGCGGCGGCACCCTGCAAATTCAAAGTCGACACCGGCAAGATCTATGGTGGCATCGACGCGTACTATCTACTCGACCCACAGGGTGCCATGGTCACACCTTATTTTGGTATCGCCTACTACCGCAAAGAGCAGCAAGTGATCTCAACGGCCAAGCTAGTGGATCAGCTGCAACAATCTTTGGGCGAGGGTTTTCAGATCTATAACCGCGGCGATCATGTGACCTTTGTATCAGCGACGGAACTGACGGAGATCGATGAGGAAAAAGACCCGAAAAATCTCTGCCGGTCACCGCGTCGTCACCAGTTCTTAGGAATCGTCCATGCCTACCGCGACCAACCAGCGCGTCCAGAATATTTAATTTTGGCAAACGTTAAGAATCTCTGCGAGTTTGGTGACCGGGTCAGCAAAAAGTTCGCTCCTGAGTTGTAGCGCGCCCTGTCCACCGCTATCATCCCCCCCGACCACCCAGGTCCGAGGATGACTTAGCCGATGTCAGACGCACTACAGGACGTCAAAACCAGAATACTGACCCGCGTGAACCTAGAAACGGTCATCGGCGAAAAGGTGCGTCTTGAAAACAGCGGCGGCCGCCTTAAGGGGCTGTGCCCATTTCACAACGAGAAATCACCCAGTTTCGTCCTCTACGGTGACAGCTTTTACTGTTTCGGTTGCAAGAAAAGCGGCGATGCCATCACCTTTGTGCGCGAGACGGAGGGCCTCGGCTTTGTCGATGCGCTCAAGCATCTTGCCGGCAAATACGGCATCGAAGCTCCAGAATTGGAAGCCGCCTTGAGCCGTCGCGGTGGTCGCCGCCAAGAGGCCTCACTCCACGCTATGATGCAGGCGGCCCAGGAGTTCTACGTGGCCGAGCGGCAGAGCCCTGCCGGTCAAGCAGCCAGTGACTACCTGCTGGCGCGGGGCTTTAGCGCGGCAAACATCGACGCCTACGGGTTTGGCATGACGCCGCGCGAGAGCTACGGACTGGTCCGGCATTTGCGCCAGAAAGGCTTCCGCGAGGAAGACATGATCTCCTGCTCGCTAGCGACCGCTTCGGCGCGTGATGGGCGTGCACTCGATTTTCTGCGTGGCCGCGTCACCATCCCCATTCGTGATCAGCATGGCCGCGTCATTGGTTTTGGCGGCCGCACGATGGACGGGGCTCAGCCCAAGTACCTAAATAGCCGCGAAACGGCGCTGTTCGACAAGAGCCACACACTTTTCGGCTTCGACGCCGCCCGCACTGCTATGCGTAGTCGCGGCCGTGCCATCGTCGTCGAGGGCTACATGGACACGCTGCAACTATGGCAATCGGGATTTCCCGAGGCGGTAGCTTGTCTCGGTACGGCGTTTACCAGCGCCCAGTTAAAGTTGATGAAGGCAGCAACGGCGGCAGTGGTACTTCTTTTCGACGGTGATTCCGCCGGCCAAAAAGCGACGCTCTCTGCCGTGCGTGTTGCTCTCAGTGTGCCGGAAATTCAAGTCAAAGCGGCAGTGCTGCCGCCGGGCGAGGATCCTGATAGTTTTGTCAG
>VGTI01000073.1 GCA_016874735.1 Deltaproteobacteria bacterium | reverse complement strand
AAACAAGCAGAGAAAAATCCCTAGAGTGATGCTCGTGATAACTCGTGGCGTTGGCTGCTAGCAAAAAATTGAGCGGCAAGGATGCGTATTGTTTTTTCACTTGCTTTCCTACAGACGGGATTGGGACGACAGCGCCGTCCAATATGCTTACCGTGGCTGGCAAAATTCAATCCACCACTGGAGGCATTGTTTTTCCGGATGGGACCACGCAGACTAGTGCGGCAGTAACTGCTGGCACCAACAATACCATGCTAAGTGGTTGGCCAGATGCGATTAGTTGCAATTATAACGGCGCTACTGAGTTTGCATATCTCTTGGGTCACGTCAACAGTGGTACCAATGTCCAGTACTACGTAGCTGGTTCGTACATCAATTACACACTTGCTGGAGCTTACGCTAACAATTCGGGGTGGAGCATCTGGGATTGCGTTACCGGCGCATACAGCATTTCGCAGCTTGCCGCTAGGGGGCAGACTTTCAATTTTGCAAAAGGCCCCGCAGCCCAATGGCTGCAAAACGGCACCAGCGGATATTACAATGCCGGCAACGTCGGGATCGGCACCACCACTCCAAGTGCCCCACTGTGGGTCAATGGCTCCGGAACCGGTGCGAGCTCCGCTAATACCGCGGCTTTTAGCGCGCCGAACATCGGCAGTAATACCTCCGTTGTCCACTGGGGTTCCACTGGCGATATCTATTGGCGATCCGCAGCATCGACTGGAAGGGTTATCCTGCAAGATACTGGCGGCAACGTCGGCATTGGGACAGCAAATCCTACTGCCGCCTTGGAAGTAAAAGGCTCGATTAATTTAGATGTCGCCAATTCATCTGTTTCCCCTGCCGTTATTAGCCCTATTGATTCTGGAAGTTATGGCGTTCATCTTGCATTTTCGCCTAGAGCAAACGGTGGATCGGCTGTCGAAGCAATGCGGATAACTCAAGCCGGCAACGTCGGGATTGGGACGACGGCGCCAGGAGCTAAGCTGCAGGTTGACACGGCTAGCATCGGATACGGCGAAGTAAGGATCAAGTCTACGGGCACGAGCTCAACAATCGGCTATTATTCAGCTGATGGCGGCTGGGATGCCGGCGTTGGCGGATGGAATAATCCCGACAAGTTCGTGATAGGAAAATATAATCCTGGTGGCGGCGCCAAACTTGTCGTTGACACAAGTGGCAACGTCGGAATCGGCACGACCAACCCGAACGCCAAATTAGCAATCGCCAACAACGTCAGCAGCGATGGTCCCGGAGGAAGTTATAGCAGTTATCAACTCATGCTCTACGATAGTGGCAACGCCAACAGCAGTTATGGCCTCGGCATCTCGAGTTCGGTCTTGTGGTTTAATTCCGCCGCGTTTTTTAAGTTCTACGCCAATGGCACTCAAATCGGTTGGATCGACGCATCAGGGTTCCGCACTGGTTCGGACCTGCGTCTCAAAAAGGATATCCGGGTCCTTGAGAGCCCGCTCCAGCGGCTACTTTTGCTAGATGGGGTCAGTTATTCTTGGATAAACGAAAACTTCCCCAGAAAGCGTGTGATGGGATTTATCGCCCAAGATCTCGTCAAGGTCTTTCCGGAGGTAGTCGATGCCGACGAGAATGGATACCTCTCGGTCAACTATAGCCAACTCATTGCTCCTATGGTGGAAGCCTTGAAAGAGGAGCATGAACAGAAGCAGGAGCTGGAAAATAAGGTGGAAAAGCTGCAACATAAACTTGATGATTTAATCAAAACTCTGTGCGAGAAGGCCCGAACCGAGGAGCTTTGTCATAAATAACTTCGTGTTTATTAGTTGTGCTAGTTAAAACTAAAAGTAGCGCCCCTGGCGCAATAGCCGCCAATCTACACCACTCACTTGATCACGCTGATTGTTTTACTGATTTGTCGTGGAAGGGTGTCACGCGGTTACGCCCGGCTGCTTTTGCTTGGTAGAGGGCTTTGTCAGCGTTTTCGATCAGCTGCTTGAAGTTGATGGTACCAGTGGGCATCAGACTCGCGACGCCCACGCTGAGAGTCACAAACTCGCCAACCTTTGAGCCGCGGTGCGAGATTTTTGCGTCATTAACCGTTTGGCGCAGGTTCTCTCCGACTTTATTGGCTCCTTCAAGTCCAGTTTCAGGCAGGATCACCCCAAACTCTTCGCCGCCGTAACGGCACAGCATGTCACCGGGACGCCTCAGCGCATCGCGGAGTATATCGGCGACCTGGCGCAGACACTCATCACCGCTTTGGTGACCGTAGAGATCGTTGTAGGCTTTGAAGTAATCGATGTCGATCATCAGCAGCGAGATCTCGTGTTTACTGCGGGATGCCCGCCGCCATTCTTTGTCGAGCACGCGATCAAAATTACGGCGATTTGCGACGCCAGTGAGTCCATCGATGAGAGATAGGCGCGTCAGCATAGCGTTGAGATCAGAGAGCTGGCGGGTGGCTTCGATGAGCTCGCGCTCGCGCGCTTTGCGGCGATCGATTTCATGTTTAAGGCGCAACGCGGCGCGTACGCGCGCTAAAAATTCAAACTCCACAAAGGGCTTGCGCATGTAGTCGAAAGCCCCATAGGCGATGGCCATCGGCGCATGATCCGCGACCGAGCCCGTCGAGATCACCAGTACTGGCACGTCGTGGTAGTGGAAGGACTGCTTAATGCGCCGGCATTGCTCAAGGACGTCGTCAGCCGTATCGCCGCCGAGGATGATCAGCTCGTAGTCCAGCCCGTACATGCCGCTGACATGCGTGTTTGTGATCCTCAGACGCTCGAAGCATTCGTCGTTCGACGAGACAAAGGTGAGTTGCGTGTAGCCCGCCGTCGTGAGTGTCTTTTCAATAATGTCCTTGTCTGTTTTAGATGACTCTACGATCAAGGTGCTCATACTACGACTCCTCTGGGTGTCCTCGACTCCCACCCTCTAGCTATCGGTACATGAGTCAGGGATTTGAGCCGAGCGGTATACTGCTGGCCCGAGGATCTTTTCTGTGCTTCTGAAACGGGCGTTGCTGTGAAGCTTTAGGTCGCCAAAATTACGGATCTTAATTTGGTTTTTAAAGATAATCCCTCAAGCCTAGACAGCAACCCGCCTTCATGAGAGCATCGCCGGAAAGTCAACGCATCAGAGTCCTATGTTAGAGGCGCATCCATGAACCACGCGACACTAGGCACGCAGGCCGCTGCTCCGACGGGTGATCTTCTGATCACTGGTCTCACTTTGATTACCGAACCAGGGACGGTGCTGCCTGATAGTGGCATTTTGGTGCGCGGTGGTCAGATTGCCGAGATTGGTCCAAGCGCTGTCGTTTCGGGGCGGCATCAAAACCTAACTGCCGTGGACGCTCGAGGCTACATCGGCATGCCTGGGCTGATCAATGCGCATACGCACGTGGCGATGGGTTTTTTTCGCGGTCTGGGTCATGGTCAGGATGAAATGATCGAGCGCTTTTTTTTTCCGGCGGAAAAGTCGCTCACGCCTGAGCTTCTAGCACCGCTCAGTTTCTCCTACATCTATGCGGGTCTGGTTGCAGGGGTGACCTGTTTTAGTGATCATTATTATTTTAGCGAGGGTGTTGCGCAGGCCATGGAACGGTTTGGTGTCCGGGGCGTTGTCGGCGAGACTGTGGCCGATTTAGGCGGCGCCTTTCCTGGACGCGCGAGCTGGGACCGGTGGCGCCGCTTGATCGACGCCTGGCCATACTCGTCGCGCATCACGCCTTCGGTGGCACCGCATGCGGCCGACACCTGCTCGGAGGCCCTCCTGACGGAACTGGCGACCTTTGCGCGAGACAGGAAGTTGCCTCTGCACATGCACCTCTCGCAGACGCGAGGTGAGTTTCAGCGGGTCCAGCAGCGGGCTGGCTGTACGCCGGTCGAGTTTGCGCACCGGTGCGGGGCGCTTACTGATCTGACTCTCGCGGTGCACCTCGTCACGAGTACGGTCAACGATCATAAGATCCTGTGCGGTCAGGGCGTGACCGCGGGTATTTGCCCGGCGTCGCAGATCATTTACGAGCAGCTAGCGCCGATCGCCGATCTGATGCGGGCCGGCGTGCCGATCGCCCTGGCGACAGATGCTGCAGCCAGCAACGATACGGCAGATCTCCTGGCCGAGATGCGGCTTATGGCCCTATTGGCCCAGGACCGCGGCGTGCCCGAGGAGCATCGCAGTCCCGAGGCTATCCTTAGCATGACGACAGAAAATCCAGCGCGTGCAATCGGTCTAGCCAGCAAAATCGGCTCCCTAGCCGTGGGCAAGGCGGCCGACATCGTCTTCCTGGCCCGCGACCTCAGTACGGAGCCGTCGCCTAAGCTGACCACCAACGTTATCTACAGCCATACTAGCCGCAACGTCCGCCACGTCATGGTGGACGGGCGCTTTGTCCTTTATAACGGCAAGCCAACAATGGTTGATGCCGATCAACTTTTGGCCGAATATGAGGCCGCGGTCGCCGCGATTCACCGGCGAGTCGACGCCTTAGCAACCAAGTGAAGCAGTTTGAGAGGGCACATTGAGCCACGGTCTACGCGCCGCAGTTGAGGATCTTGAGAGGGTAGGGGAGCTAGTGCGCGTGCGCGAGGAGGTTTCCCCCAACCTTGAGATCGCCGAGATTCAGCGGCGCGCCTATGCACAGGGCGCTCCGGCACTGCTGTTTGAACGGGTGCGGGGGACGGAGTTCCCATGCGTGGCTAACCTGTTCGGGACGATGGACCGAGCCAAATTTATCTTCAGGGACACGCTTGAGCTCGTGCGTCAGGCGGTGCGCATTAAGGCCGATCCGGCCGACTTCGTCCGCGGAATCCCGCGGGGCCTCGCCAAGCATCCTGGTGTTTACCTACGTCTCCCTTTTGCCGGACTCACGTCGCTCCCGCGGCGCGTCTCGCCGGCGCGAGCGCCCACGATGCAGTGCCAAACGACGCTTAGCCGGCTGCCGGCAGTGAAGAGTTGGCCCATGGACGGTGGCCCCTATATTACCCTGCCGCAGGTGCTGTCGCAGGATCCGGATCGCCCGGGGCCGATGGCCGCCAATGTCGGCATGTACCGGGTGCAGCTAGCGGGCAATCAGTTTATCCCCGATCAAGAGGTCGGTCTCCACTACCAGATCCACCGAGGCATGGGGATTCACCACACGAAGGCGGCGGCGCGCGGCGAACCACTACGCGTCAGCATCATGGTCGGTGGTCATCCAGCGCACGCGGTCGCGGCGGTGATGCCGCTGCCAGAGGGACTATCAGAGCTGATCTTCGCCGGGATGTTGGCGGGGCGGCGCTTTCGCTACGCGCTCCATAATGGTCATCTCATCAGTGCTGATGCGGATTTCTGTATCGTCGGGACGATCACAGGCACGACCAAGCCGGAGGGGCCATTTGGCGACCATCTGGGCTACTATAGTTTGACCCACGATTTCCCCGTGATGAAGGTGGAGGCAGTCTATCATCGCCGTGATGCGATGTGGCCATTTACTGTGGTTGGTAGACCACCGCAGGAGGATACGACCTTTGGTGAGCTCATTCACGAGATCACTGGTCCGATGGTGCCGGTGTCGCTCCCTGGCGTGAAGGCACTGCATGCTGTTGATGCGGCTGGTGTGCATCCGCTGCTGCTCGCCGTTGGGTCGGAGCGCTATACACCGTATCGCTCGACGCATGACACGGGGCCGCAAGAGTTACTGACCCAGGCTAACGCCATCCTCGGATTCAATCAGTGCTCGCTTGCCAAGTATCTATTTGTCATTGATGGCAACGACAGTGCAGCTCCCGCAGTTGATGATATCGAAGCGTTCTTCAATTACATGTTGCAACGCATCGATCTCACACGCGATCTGCATTTCCAGACGCGTACCACGATGGATACGCTGGATTATTCGGGCGAGGGTCTCAATCAAGGCTCCAAACTAGTGATCGCAGCGACAGGCGCACCGCGCCGTCAATTAGCGAAATCGGTGTCTGCTGGCATATCAGTGCCAGATGGCTTTAGCGACGTGCGGCTAGTCTTGCCGGGTGTGCTCGCTGTTTCCGGCCCTAAATTCACCAGTGTGACAGATGGGTCTAGTGACAAATTGCTGGCGCATCTCGCCTCGCTACCTGCTGATCTTTTGCGTGACGTTGTGCTCATAGTGCTTTGTGACGACAGCGAGTTTTGTGCGCGCAGTCTAAACAATTTTCTTTGGGTCACTTTTACGCGCAGCAATCCTTCACACGACTGTCACGGTGTCCGCAGCTTTACCAAGTTTAAGCATTGGGGTGCCGAGGGACCGCTAGTGATTGATGCGCGCATCAAGCCACATCATGCGCCGCCACTGGTCGAAGATCCTGCCGTGACGCGCCGCGTCGATGCCATGTGTGCCAAGGGTGGCAGCTTACACGGCGTGATCGAGTGAGAGGAAGTTGGCGAGCAGCTGGCGACCGTGCTCGGTGAGCACACTCTCCGGATGGAACTGAACGCCTTCGATGGGGCGACTTTTGTGTCTAAGCCCCATGATCATGCCTGATTCTAGCGCGGCCGTGACTTCGAGTTCTGCGGGGAGCGTGCTGCGCTCGACGATCAGGGAATGATAGCGCGTCGCGGCAAAAGGACTGGGTAGGTTACGAAATACGCCGCCCTGTTGGTGATGCACGTGGCCGACCTTGCCGTGGACTGGGAGGTCGGCGCGGATCACTTTGCCGCCAAAGGCCTGGCCTATGGCCTGATGACCTAGACAGACGCCGAGCAGGGGGATGCGCGCTGCCGCAGCTGCACCGATGAGGCTTAGGCAGACGCCAGCTTCGTTTGGTGTAGACGGTCCTGGCGACAGGATGAAGGCATCGGGGCGCATCTTGATGAGCTCGTCTGCCGTGTGCGCGTCATTGCGGCAGGTGAACACGTTGGCGCCTAGTTCCTGCAGGTATTGCACCAGATTGAAGGTAAAGGAGTCGTAGTTGTCGATCATGACAACTTGTTTACTCCTTGAATCTTTAACTTTGGACTGAGCGGTGATTTTTAAGTTCATCGGGTTTGCCACGCCCCCGCGTTTAATCAGTGATCCCCGCGATCTTTGCCAGGAAACCGTCCTCGTGATCAGCGTGCATCAGCTTTTCGCCGTAGCCGCGCTGCTCCTCAAGTATATCACTCAGGATCTGTCGCGTCGTCAGCGGGTTGGCAAGTACCACGCGCAGGACGGTGAGCAATTGTCCACCGTAGGCTGCGCTCTCAAGTCTGGTACGTGAAACAAAGGTCTTGCCCGCTGTTCTTTGATCCTTCTGGATCGATTCGGTCAGCTCGCTAAGGATCTCGTTAACCTGCGCTTTCGCTGCGGCGGTGCCGCTATCCAAGATGCGCCGTGCCGCGGCCGGTACGTAGCGGTAGGTGAGGATATTGGTTTGTGGCTCGGTGATCACCTCAAAGTCACTTGTAGCTCTGATCATCTTGGCAAACTGGCCGGCCTTGCCGATGCCAAGGTCGATCAGCAGCTCGTAGCCTTTTTTGCCAATAATATGCAGCGCCGAATGCACAAGCATAGCCATACCTGGACGCGTGCCCTCGAGTGTATGCTTGCCAATATCGCGCGAGCCCTGACGGATGATGTAATTGGCGTGATGTTCTACGGCACTGAGTGACTGCGGATTTTTAAACAGTACCATACCGGCGCCAACAGGCACGTAAAGCTGTTTATGCGCATCAATCGTGACGGAATCGGCACGCTCGATGCCCTTCAGTAAATGCTTATAGCGCGACGAGAACAAGGTTGGTCCACCCCAAGCGGCATCGACATGGAAGTGGGCTCCCGCCTCAGCTGCCACATCGGCCATCTCGTCCAATGGATCGACGCTGCCGGTTTCGGTAGCGCCGGCAATCCCGACGATTGCCATCACGCCGATGCGCTGCTGGCGCAAGGCGGCGATCTTTTTCCTCAGCGCACCGATCTCAATTTGATGTTTAGCATTGATGTCGACGACGTGCAGCTGATCGTGACCAAGTCCCAGTAGGTCAGCCGTCTTTCGCATCGAGTAATGGCCGCGCCGCGAGATCAGTACGGCAATGTCGTCCAGTTCGTAGTGTCTTAGGGCCGAGACTAGCCCGGCTTTTTGTATGCCGGCAAAATCGCCACGCGGACCTAGCATAGTATTGCGCGCCGCCCAGAGACCTGTGACGTTTGCGATCGTGCCACCGGAGCAAAAGACTCCCAGCGACTGCTGAAAACTCTGCGTCCATTTGTCGTAGAATTCGTCACCGAAGTCATAGACCAGGCGATGCAGGATGCCGATCACTTGCCGCTCAAGTGGCGTGAAGGCCTTTGACGTCTCGATCTTCACGACGTTTTGGTTGAGCGTCATCATGATCTTGGCCAACGGGAACATGAAATACGGCAACGATGACGTCATGTGACCGACAAAGCTCGGCGATGCCGTACGTACCGACTGCGCTACGACTTTGTTGAGGATAAAGTCCACTTGCTCCGACACAAACAGCGGGTGCTCGGGCAGAGCGGTGTCTTGAAAATCACGCTCTAAATTAGCCGGAGCAATATCACCCGCGACGACGCGGTCGGTAAGGAAACCGAGCAAATTTTCCGAAATTTCGCGGTCAAGGCGGCTCAGCGTCGATAGCTCGTTTTCCGGCAACGTAAACACGCGGCGCATGGTCTCGAGGGTGGCCTCGGCATGCTTCGGCGGGTTTAGCTGCTTAGTCATGACAACGCTTCCTGCTTGATCTCATGGATCAGGCCTAGCAGTCCGACATCGCTATCGACGAGGTGAAAGGCTAGTTCAAGCCCGGAATTGGTGCGAGCCTTGCGCAGCAGTCGTCCCTGTACCAGAGGCGACGGTAAATGCGGCATGTCGTGATCCAGCTGCATCTCGTAAGTATCGCCAGTCACGAGTAGCGACTCGGCATCGGCCTGCTCGCGTTTGGCCTCGGCAGATGCCGTAGCCCAGTGGGCGCAGAGCCCCGTGCGCGAGAGATTTAGCCCTCGCAAGGTCAAGACGATGCGCCAAGGATCAAACCCGAGAGAAACGCGCACTGGTCCGTTGTAAGGACTGCGGTCCTCACGGGCGATGAGTAAGCGATTAGCAGCGACAGTTTCGTTCATGGACAGGGCGGCCTCCGGCCGGGAGAGACTAGAGGTGAACGCGATTATTATCAAGCGGCCGTCTCCGACTTGGGCCCATCAGAGCTGAGAATGGTGGCTAATTTGTCCGCTATTTCAGGACTATAGAGCATTTCAAAATGGCTTATGTGATGCACGGGAATGGCCTCTACCTGAGATGTCGGTGCACTCGGAACAAATATCCCCTTGGCGCCGATGGCAACCCGGTCGCGTCGCGAATAAATACAGCTGATTCCTAGATTTGGCGGGACGGATGCCTCATGAAGGTCACGCAGAAAGTCGGACCCGGGCCGCATCTGCCCGACATCGCGCCAAAGGAGTCCGAGTGGCGTCACCAAAGCGAGATAGGTGAGCCAGGTACCGCAGAAGGGGGTACCCATCGTCACGATCTTGTCGCAGCGCAGATGGCCGCCGAGTTTCAGGGCCCACCAGAGGGCCACGAGCCCGCCTTTGGAGTGGGCGACAATGTGAATCTTCTGAAACCCGTAACGCTCACACTGGCGCTTGATTTTGTAGTCGATGAAGTTAGCCGTCTCGATGATATCTGCCGTGAAAAAAGTCCCCAGCAGGCCACCCAGATTAAACGACATCACTTGAAACCCGCGCTCCGACAAGAGGCGCTCGAGCTGCGTCATGGTGCGACGAGACGAGAAAAAACCGTACAGCAGCAACACCGGCGTTTTATCCGGATCAAATTTGTGCTGTTTGACGATGTCGTTATTGACCCTGGCCTCGTAGCGAATCTCCGCCATCACGGCTTTGAGGCGTTGCCACATACTGGAACCGTTTTTGCGGCTGATGTATTCAAATACGAGCAATGGGGCAATGATGCTTACGGCCACTAATTCCAGGAGCGCTACGGTGGAGCCTAACGCCGTTTCAGCTGGATCGACGAGCTTGGCATAAAGATAGGCCTCAGGCAGGACGCCGAGGAAGCTGAAAAGAGCGACGCTGCGCAGGCGAAAATCGAGAGCCCCAAAGAGGAAGCTCATAACATCAAAGGGCAGAATCGGCAGGAGGCGGGCAGCAAAAACAATCTTGTAATCCTGCGAGCGCAGGAACTTAAAAGTCGCGGGTAGATTGGCGCGGAGCCACGGCTTAGCGTAGCGCTGGCCAGCAGTTTTGCTGATGGCAAAGACCGCGAGGCACGAGAGCACACTGCCCACTGCAGTCAGCAAGGCACCTGTCCATATGCCGAAAGTCTTACCGCCTAAGATCGCCAGAAAGGCAAGCGGTGTGAAAATGAAAGGGCGTACCGCCGACAGTAAAATAAAGGTGAGGACGCGCGGTAGCGGATCACCGGCTAAACAAGAGTCGAGCGAGCTGCCGCAGATGTGTTTCCAAAATACAAATGCGGCAAGAAATAATACGGCCAGTATTGTTGCCTCAATGGCAAGCACAGCACGAACTTGTTTGGTATGCTGAGGTGCGTTCAAGATGGTCTTTGCCCAAGTTGTGTGGGACGAAAGTAGGCGAGGGGGAGGACGCGAGGCCGCAGAGCGGCCCAGCGGCAATTAGGAGATAGTATGTTGATTATAACATGGGCAGTGCGGTTGTGGCTTGCCGCACATCTGAGCTGGGGGGCTACAGTTACTGCGGCCTCAGCCAAGCCGACTCCCGACGCGATGCGCCAGACGCTCGTTAAAACTGCTGCCGCCCTGCTCGACGAGGCGCAGGTGTCGTACGTCTATGGCGGCAAGCAGGTTGGTGACAGCGCCGCCTGTAATAGCTGCAATGACTGCCTCAGCGCGCGTCGTCCTGCGCCAAAGGCTCGCCTCAGGGAATGCCCAGCCTGCAATGCATGCAGCATCGATTGCAGTCACTTTACGGCTTTAGTCTACACGACCGCCGGAATTCCCTATCCATATCTCGAGACGGCCCGGATGCTGAGCCTCGCGGCCGATACCCTAAGGCGGCGCTACCACCTGGTCGACATGGGCGATGATCCAGCCCGCGCGCAACCTGGGGATCTCTTGGTTTACGACGGTCATGTGGTGCTCCTTGAAAAGCTTTATCCCCAGCACGTCAACTTAGGGGTGGGGGTGGGTGCTCCCGGCCAGCGCGTCGACTTTGGTCAGGGGCCGATCATCAGGGGTGACATCGTGCACGCTACCGGCGGCGGACCGATCCGTAGCCCCGGTGAGGGCATTCAGCGGCAGCGCTTTGTCGACCTAGGTCGATTTCGCGGTGTGCTTCGGCGCATCCTGAGGCATACTGAGGTGTCGTCTTCCCATGCAGATGGGATGGCTGCACCTTTGCATCACGGTAAATTGCGTCCAGTCCTTAAGGCCACGAGTGAGGACGGTTGAATTTCCTGCGAAAGGCAGCTACTCTCTCCTGCAATTTACGGGAAGAATTAGCATTCATTTAATGTTTTCAGTTTGTTAAAGAGGCTAGCGCATGTACTCAACCACTGACTTTAAAAAAGGCGTGCAGATCGAATTCAAGGACCAGGCTTGGACGATTGTCGAGTTTCAGCACGTCAACCCGGGCAAAGGCGCGGCTTTCACACGCACCAAACTGAAAAATCTCGAGACTGGCCGCGTCATTGAAGCCACCTTCAAATCCGGCGAGAAGGTCGGCATCCCGGACGTGCAGACTAAGGCTATGCAGTATCTCTACAACGATGGCGAGAGCTACACCTTTATGGATCAGCAGAGCTACGACCAGGTGCAGCTCACCAATGACGAGATCGGTGATGCCAAGGACTACATCATTGAGAACAGCGTCGTGAACGTGACCTACTACAAGGGCAAGCCGGTTTCCGTTGCACTGCCCAACTTTGTCGAGCTCACCGTGCGTGAGACGCAGCCTAACATTAAAGGTGACACCTCCGGCGGCGGCGGTAAGCCGGCGACCATGGAGACTGGTCTCGTGGTGACTGTACCGTTCCACATTGCTGAGGGCCACATTCTTAAAATTGACACCCGTACTGGCGAGTACGTGGAAAAGGTGAGGTAACAATGAAGCTGGATCAGCTTGAGAAGGTGATTGAGCTGGTGCGTCGTCACGGTATTCATCAGCTTGAAGTTGAGGATGAAAATCTACGGATCAGCGTTACCGCCACGGCGCCAGGAGCTCCGTTAACGCACGGATTCGGCGCAGGTCTGCCGCTCGCGGCGCAACAGGCCTTCGTGACACCGCCAGCTTACGGCGCTCCCGTGGCCAGCGTCTCGCCAGCCACTCCCGCAGCTACTCCGGCTGCTAAGCCTGCGCCGGTGATTTCCGGGCGGTTGCTCAAATCACCGTTCGTCGGCACCTTCTACCGCTCGCCGTCGCCTGGCTCTGATGCCTTTGTTGATATCGGCAAGCGAGTTAAAAAGGGCGACACCCTTTGTATCATTGAAGCGATGAAGTTGATGAACGAAATCGAGGCTGAGTTTGACGGTGTCATCAAGGAGATCTTGGTCGACAACGAGCAGCCTGTGGAATTCGACCAACCGTTGTTCGTGCTGGAATAAATCGAGTCGCATTAGATCGAGTTGGAACACGTCGAGTTGGAATAAGGGCACCGATGAAGAAAGTACTCATTGCCAACCGCGGCGAGATCGCCGTGCGGATCATCAGGGCTTGTCGTGAGCTTGGGCTGAAAACCGTGGCGATCCACTCGACGGTGGATCGTGACTCGCTCCATGCTAAATTAGCTGACGAGAGCATCTGTATCGGCCCCGGGCCGAGCGTGCAGAGTTACCTGCGGATCCCCGCCGTGATGAGTGCGGTAGAGATCTCAGGTGCAGATGCAGTACATCCCGGCTACGGTTTCCTGTCGGAGAATGCTGACTTTGCCCGGATCTGCCGTGAGTACAAAATCAACTTCATCGGCCCAGACCCTGAGCATATCCACGCCCTCGGCAACAAAGTCGAGGCCCGCGCTTTGGCTCTAAAAGCAAAGGTCCCCATGCTACCCGGTAGCAAGGGTGTGGTGCGGTCGGAAGAAGAGGCCCTCGAGCTGGCCAAGGAAATCGGCTACCCCATGATCATCAAGGCAGCAGCCGGCGGCGGTGGTCGGGGAATGAAGGTGGTGAATAAGCCTGAGGAGCTGGTGCGTCAGTTTCAGCTTGCTCAAGCTGAGGCCCAAGCGGGATTCGGTAATCCCGACTGCTTTATTGAGCGATACTGTGCGCGTCCCCGACACATCGAGATCCAGCTGGTGGCCGACAAGCACGGCAACTATGCCCACCTCGGTGAGCGTGATTGTTCGATTCAGCGGCGGCATCAAAAGTTGGTGGAAGAGTCGCCCAGCCCCGTGATGACCCCGGAGCTGCGCAGTCGTATCGGCGAGGCTGCCATCAGGCTAGCTAAGGCCGTGGGTTATGTCTCCCTCGGTACCGCCGAGTTTCTTTTGGATGAAGACGGTCAGTTCTACTTCATGGAAGTGAATACCCGCGTCCAGGTCGAGCACACTGTGACAGAAGAGGTGACCGGTATCGATCTCGTCAAGGAGCAGATTCGGATCGCCCGTGGTGAGAAGCTGTCGTTCGACCCAGCGAGCATCAAGCTGACGGGGCATGCGATGGAGTGTCGCATCAACGCTGAGGATCCAAGCAGCTTTGCCCCTTGGCCGGGCAAGGTGACGGCTTACCACGAGCCAGGCG
>VGTI01000072.1 GCA_016874735.1 Deltaproteobacteria bacterium | reverse complement strand
CATCGCCCAGGCCAACGGTACAAGCAATGGTTACCTAAGCGCGACCGATTGGAACACGTTTAACACCAAGCAAAATGCACTCGGTTACGTTCCCTTAAATAAAGCCGGCGACACAATCTCTGGCAATCTCGTCATGGTCGGTGCCAAAGTCTTTGGCCTGAGCCCCAACGCTTCGGATCCAGCACTAAGTGGTGACGCTGACGAAGGCAAGATGTGGTTTAACAGCACCAGTAACGAGCTCAAGTATTGGGATGGATCCACTGTTAAAACGCTTGGCGTCGCAGGATCAGGGCTGCAAAGCTTCAACGGACAATCCGGGAACAGTCAAACCTTGGCCATACCTGGCACAGCTGGTAATGCTCCCGATTGGAGCTCATCTGGCAATATCCACACGCTCAATATCCCGATGGCATCAGTGACAAACGTCACGGCGGGTTTAATTTCTAATGCTGATTACTCGGATTTTAAAAACAAAGTGAGCAACGTCGCTCAGGGCAATGGCATCTCGGTAAACACAGCGAATGGGATAAGCACGGTATCTCTGACCAACACTGCCGTCACACCGGGTAGCTATACGCGCGCCAATATCAGCGTCGATGCGCAGGGTCGACTCACGGCTGCACAAAGTGCAGCAGCCATCGTCGATGCTGACGTCGCTGCTAGTGCGGCCATCGCTCAGTCCAAGATCAGTGGACTCACGACAGATCTTGCCGCTAAAGAGCCCACGGTAACAGTGGGCACAAATACGCAGTATTACCGCGGTGACAAGACCTGGCAGACGCTAAATACGACTGTAGTGGCTGAGGGTACCAATCAGTACTTCACGCAAGCGCGAGCTATGTCTTCACTATCAGGCAGCGCACCCATCACTTACAGCACCGTCACTGGTACGATTGGTATCAGTCAGGCCAGTGGATCAGGCAATGGTTATCTAAGCTCCACTGATTGGAGCACATTTAACGCAAAGCAAAACGATCTTGGTTACTCGCCGGTCAATAAAGCGGGCGATACGCTAACTGGCGCACTCAACGCCGGTGGATTCGATATTAACAGCACCGGTAATATTCAGATGGCTGCGTCTAAGACCCTAGCTCTCAGCAGCAACGCAACTGACCCAGCTGGCCTTATTGCTGCAGATAAAGGCAAGACTTGGTACAACACGACATCCAATCAAATCAAATACTGGGATGGCAGCACGGCACAGCCACTGGGTGTTGCAGGATCTGGTGTCGGGACTCTGAATGGACTAAGTAGCTACAGTCAGGTGTTTGCTAATCCAGGTACAAGTGGCGCTGCGCCGGCTTGGTCATCTCTCGGCGACACGCACACGCTCAATATTCCGATGGCATCGGCAGCCTCTGTGACGGCAGGCCTCTTATCCAATACCGACTTCACAACCTTCTCAAATAAAGTTGCAAACGTGGCCTCGGGCACAGGCATCTCCGTGGCAACGGCGAGTGGTACAGCCACTGTGAGCCTCGCAGCGACAGGTACTGCTGGAAGCTACACTAAAGTTACAACCGATGCCTACGGCCGCGTCACGAGTGGCACCACCCTAGTGCCAGCCGATATCCCACCACTCAGCACGGCGGCCATAACTTCGGGTGTGTTTGGTGTAGCTAACGGTGGCACCGGAGCGTCTACGCTCACTGCAAACAACGTCATCCTCGGCAACGGCACCAGTCCCGTGCAGGTCGTAGCCCCTGGTGCCAGCGGTAATGTCCTAACATCAAATGGTACAACCTGGCAGAGCACAACGCTCCCCGCCACCAACTGGGCTGCACCGGGTGCCATTGGCGCGACCACTCCCAACTCTGGTGCTTTCACGTCTGTCACGTCAAACACTCAAGCGGGCTACGAAGCTAAACCTTTCGGCACTTCGGCAGGTAATACGGGCGAGGTACGCCTCGACGAGCTCGCCGCCAACGGCACCAACTACGTCGGTTTTAAAGCACCGGACGTTATCGGCGCCAACAAAGTTTGGGTACTTCCAGCAACTGACGGCACAGCTGGCCAAGTCCTTAAAACAGATGGCGCCGGCAACTTAAGCTGGGCCTCCGACGGAGGCGGTACGGTCACCAGCGTCACTGGTACGGCCCCGATATCCGTCGCTACAGGGACTAGCACTCCTGTGATCTCCATGACACAGGCCAACACCACCACTCCTGGTTATCTGAATGCTGCCGACTGGAATACCTTTAATGGTAAGCAAGCTGCTGGTAACTACCTCACCGCCTTAACGGGTGACGTCACGACCTCGACATTCAACGCGGGATCTGCCACGGCGACGCTAGCTAGTGTTGCCCTGGGGGGCACATCGACTAAAGTTACTTATGACGTCAAAGGGCGCGTGATGACGGGGGCTACTTTAGATGCAGCGGACATCCCGCCACATAGCGCTGCCCTGATAACCTCCGGAAATCTGCCTGTTGCCTACGGTGGTACCGGAACCTCAGTAGCTCCAGCCAATGGACAAATTCTTATCGGTAACGGCACGGGATACACGCTCGCTACGATCACAGCGGGCGCTGGTATAAGCGTCCTAAACCAATCCGGTAGCATTACCTTGAGTGCCACTACCTCTGATGCATCGACTAAGGTCAGTCGATCAGGTGACACCATGACTGGCACACTTAACATCGCAGCGAACGGACTAGTTGCAGGCACCACGCAACTAGTGTTGGCTAATGGATATGTCGGAGTTGGTACTGCGGCTCCAGCCGTGGAAATGGACATAAACGGCATGATGAAATTAGCAAAAAAATCTGCAGCACCCTACGCTTGCGATGCCTCTAAGGATACGGCCATTGCCCTTACCGCCAACTATTCAACATGTATTTGCCGCAGCGGCACTGGATGGGTTAAATCGAGCGATGGCTACTCGACTTGCGTATGGACATCCTTCACTGGGATAGTGCTTAACGGATCGTCGCGAAACTGGGCCGATGGCACATTTGCAAAAAGCTGTTACGTGTACAAAAATCCGCCGGCTAACTCTAGTTATCAGTACACGGGGGACATCGGTGACGGCACCTATACTATCGATCCGGATGGGAGTGGCGGAGCCATTGCTCCTTTTAACGTTACCTGTGACATGACCACTGAGAACGGTGGCTGGACTTATTACCCGATCGCTAACGGCCTCCAAACCTATCGTGTCACGGATAACAACTCCTGCAAAGCTCTGGGCATGGACATCGTGATGCCACGCAGCAAATCTCACTGGGACTCAATACTTGCGCGCTACGATTCGAGTTATTTCGCTACAGTACCCGGTGTGTACAAGGCATCCGATGGCGGTAACTACAGCGGTTGCAATATGAGGAACCCCGTGCATTATAGCCCAGGTTGTAGCGACTGGCGTGTTGCGGATGGTGGACGCTGGTGGCTGCGTGATAGCGTGTATAGTGAGCCGAGTGGTGACTACACTGCTAACTGTTGGCTTGGTCAGTTCACCTTCTCGTCATCAAATATCACTTACAACGACGCATCATGCGCCTATTCCACAGTGAAATATATATGCTCCACCAATGATAAGCCCTAGTCACTGCAGTTTGATCCCAACCGAAGCAAATTCAAAGAAATGCTCCAGGTGATCGCGGACAATGCCGTCAATGATCTTGAGATTCAATCCTTAGTAGTCATGTACGGCTGAATTATGAAACCCAACCATAGCTACCATTTCCTTGTGGAT
The DNA here is from genome assembly GCA_016874735.1 of Deltaproteobacteria bacterium. Taxonomy (NCBI): domain Bacteria; kingdom Pseudomonadati; phylum Myxococcota; class Myxococcia; species Deltaproteobacteria bacterium. The sequence goes on along the minus strand of VGTI01000072.1, from coordinate 10,209 downwards.
GCTATCAGTCAAAAGACCTGCCTGTTTAACTAAGTAGAAAGCCTCTCCCGATTCTGTGGGAATGCCCAGTCTCTTGATCCGCACAATGCGCATAGCCAGATCGATAGAGGCTTGGCATGCACGCTCCAAGTTTAAGAGAATGGAATCTTGTTTGGTTTGACTTATCGATTCGATGGAACTGGCTCCCACCTATTCCTCGCGAATACACATAAGTGCGGCATACATCGACATAATACATCGCAGGGTCTGACTAAAGAGAACTCGTGCCTTTTAAGGCAACTCCCAAAGCTGGCAAAACTTGCTAAATGGAAGCACACGGATTCCATCTTTTTCGTAATCAGCGCTTCCAAGATGAACCTGAAAGAAATGAGGTATCTGAGTCCTCTGAGCAAAGTACTTTAGACTCGGACTCAGGTTCGTATCTGATGATTTCACTTCCACTGCGAATAGTGGCTTTTTATCCCTGATGACTACAAAATCTACCTCGCGATTGTCAGTATCACGCAGATACCTTAGCTCCATTTTATGCCCCTCGGTATCCTCCTGAAAATGACAGAACTTCAGAAGTTGACTGGCCACCAGATTTTCAAAACGAGCACCCTCGCTTTCAATTGCCGACCAATCCCAAAGATACAGTTTTTGTTCCTTTTTAACGGCACGAATCTTGGGTGATCCAAAGGGCGCGATTCGAAAACAAACATATAAGTTCTCTAATATAGTGATCCATCGCGACACCGTCTTATGATCGACCTCAAGATCTTCACGTAAACTTTGAATCGACAGTGGCGACCCAACCTTAGATGGCAAGAGATCTACTAAAGCCTCAATGAGGGACACTTCTTTTACTCGCTCCAAATCGCGAAGATCTTCCCTGATTACGCGAGACAATCGATCTCTCTGCCAAAACCGATGCTCGCGGACGTCCCCAGTGAATAATGGTTCTGGAAATCCACTAAACTGTAGTAGCTCCTGCAACGAACGCTGCTCCCCACCGGGGTCGTATTCGAGTAAAGAAAAGGGATGAAGGCGAAAATAACGGTAGCGATTAACGAGGGAATCACCGCCCTTGCGATAGTAGTCTAGCCTCGCTGAGCCCGTGACAATAAAGTCTCGCTTCGTCTTTTGGGTATCGTAAAGACCCTTCACTAAGTTACGCCAGTTCTTGTATTTGTGAATCTCGTCCAAAATAATTAACGGTTCATCTGCCGGTAGAACGCCCTTGCGAAGACTTGCTGCAATACCAGGAGCATCCCAATTCAAGTACCCTGGATGATCGGGCTCGACTCCTTGACCAAGCAGAGAGAGCGCAAGCGTCGTTTTGCCCACCTGCCGCGGACCACCAATGAAGATCATCTTACGCTTCATCACGCTTTGAATGTGTGCCGTCAAATAACGCACGAGGTCAGCCTCCTTTGGTCACCTGAGTAAATTAGACTATAGTCCAATTTACTCATGAGTTTTTTGGAGTCTAGTCCAATTTACTAGGGTAGCCGCGAACCAAAGGTAGTCGCTAAGTAGCCGGGTTTGTTGGGTTCTCCAGAGTCAATGCAACCAGCTAATTTTACGAAGAATTCACCTCTCACAGAAAACGACACGGCTCAACCACAGTGACGGCCGGATAATGCGATATAAGCCACTGAAATCACTAGGGCTAAAAAATAATTCTAAAGATCCGCCCAAGCCCTGACGAACCAAGTCTTTGAGGGAAAAGAGGGACATTCCGTCCTCCTCTCGAAAGCTTAGGCCCGATCCGATGAGCACTGTACACACCAACTCACCGACCCTGGTCACAGCTGCGATACGCAGACAGATGTGGCTCGTTGCTGTTTTGGTCGTAGCTCTATTCTCAGGACCATCGCTTGCAGTTGGAGAAGAAACTTTCAGCGTGAATTACGCAGGCCGTCTCACACAAGCCAACGGCGCTCCCGTTGAGGGCACAGTAGATATCGATGTGAGTTTCTGGAGTGCTGCCACTGACGGCGCGCAACGCGGTCGCAGTATCAATAAACCCGGCGTCAATTTAAGCAACGGCGTCTTCACCATTGATCTCCCACTGTCGGGTCCTGATCTTGCTGCAGTGTTTGGTAACGGCACCAGCGCTGTCTATATCGAAGTTACTGCCGCCGGCAAAACTTATCCCCGCCAGCGCTTTCTCTATACGCCACTGGCGCTGCGCATCCCAGTAGATGAAACTCACTTCGAGTACAGTGACACGAGTGGCAAGCTTCGCATTAAAATGGACAGCGGAGCTATCGATGGTAGCGTCATGACCAGTGATGGTCGCGGCGGCTTTACGTGGAAAAAAATCGATGCCACGCAGTTAGTCTCCCAAAATCCGGCTGCTGTAACTGGACTGAGCGGTGTTGCCCCCATCACCGTCGCTGGGTCAGGTACAGCACCTAGTATTAGCATCGCTAAGGCTAGCGGTACAGCTTCTGGTTATTTGAGTTCTACTGATTGGTCCACATTCAACACCAAACAAGATGCTTTAGGCTTCGCACCGCTCAACAAAGCGGGAGATACGTTGGGCGGTAACCTCGATATTAACGGCAAGGCCCTTACTGGTCTTGCCACGCCTGCAGACCCAAGTGACGCAGCATCAAAGAGCTACGTCGATACGTTGGCGCTGCGTCGTGATGGATCCATGCCCCTAAGTGCCAATTGGAACGTAGGCGGCAAAGACATCGTCAATGCCGGTAACATCGGCATCGGCTCGACTGAGCCCTCAGCAAAACTCGACCTCGTCGGTCAAATCAAGATCCAAGGTGGCGCGCCCGGTGCGGGTAAAGTCCTCACCAGTGATGCCAACGGCCTTGCATCGTGGACCGCACCGGCCGTTGGTAGCGTCACTTCGATTAATACCGGCGTAGGTCTAACTGGTGGGCCAATTACTGGCACTGGCACGATTAATCTCGCCGACACCAACGTCACGCCTGGCACCTACAACAGAGCCACGATTTCGGTCGATCAGCAAGGACGCCTCACAGCAGCGAGCAGTGGTGCCGCCATTACGGACGCAGATATCGATGCAGCAGCTAACATCGCTCAGACTAAGATTAGCGGCCTCGGCACATCACTAGCTGGCAAAGAACCGACGATCGCTAGTGGCACGATGTCGCAATACTGGCGCGGTGATAAGACTTGGCAGACACTCACAACGACTGCTGTAGCTGAGGGCACAAACCAGTACTTCACTCCAGCACGAGCCATATCAGCACTCTCAGGCAGCGCACCGATCACCTATAGCACCGTCACTGGCACCATCGGTATCAGTCAGGCTAGTGGATCGAGCAATGGTTACCTAAGTTCGTCCGATTGGAGCGCGTTTAACGCTAAACAAAACGCTCTCGGATATACGCCGGTCAATAAATCGGGCGACACTATGGCTGGCGCTCTAAACACTGGTGGATTTGATCTTGCGAATACCGGCAACATCCAGATGGCTGCGTCTAAGACTCTGGCACTGAGCAGCAACACAACTGACCCAGCTGGTCTCACTACTGCTGATAAAGGCAAAACCTGGTTTAATGAGTCAACCGGCCAGGTGAAGTACTGGGACGGCACTGCCGCCGTGGCTCTTGGTGCAGCCGGGAGTGAGAACTGGGCTGCACCGGGTGCCATCGGCGTGACCACTCCCAACTCTGCTGCTTTCACCTCTGTGACATCAAATACCCAAGCTGGCTACGAGGCTAAACCTTACGGCACTGCAGTAGGTAATACGGGCGAAATGCGTTTTGACGAGCTCGCCGCCAATGGTACCAACTACGTCGGTTTCAAAGCACCAGACGTCATCGGTTCAGACAAAGTTTGGGTACTCCCAGCAACCGACGGTACAGCTGGACAAGTGCTAAAAACGGATGGCGCCGGTAATCTTGGTTGGGCATCGGACGGTGGCGGTACGGTCACCAGTGTCACTGGCACGGCTCCGATCTCCATTGCGACAGGTACAAGCACACCGGTCATCTCAATAACGCAGGCGAACACGACGACGCCAGGTTATCTGAGCGCTGTAGACTGGAACACATTTAACGGTAAGCAAGCCGCCGGCAATTATCTAACTACGCTTACAGGTGATGTCAGCACTTCAGCCTTCAGCGCGGGGTCTGCCTCGGCAACGCTCGCTAGTGTCGCTCTTGCGGGAACTTCAACAAAAGTCACATACGACGTCAAAGGTCGCGTCAGGTCCGGAACGACTTTAGATCCCGGGGATATACCTCCACTCAGTGCCACAGTAATCACTTCCGGCACTCTTGGAACCAGCCTCGGTGGTACAGGCCTATCAACGACGCCAGCAAACGGCCAAATCCCCATCGGCAATGGATCTGGCTATTCTCTAGCCACGCTGTCAGCGGGCACTGGTATCAATATCAGCAACACCGCCGGTGGAGTCACTGTCAGCGCCACGGGTGATGCCTCGACTAAAGTCGACCGCTCAGGTGACACGATGAGTGGCACACTTAACCTACCCGCCAACGGGCTAGTGGTGGGCGCGAATCAGCTCGTTGCTGCCAATGGGAACGTGGGTATCGCCACCACCGCGCCTATTGGACTACTGGATGTGAACAGAAAACTAACGGTCCTCAGCGCTGGCAACGTCGGTATCGCCACCACCGCGCCTATTGGACTACTGGATGTGAACAGAAAACTAACGGTCCTCAGCGCTGGCAACGTCGGTATAGGCACCACAGCTCCATCGAAAACCCTAGATGTTTCTGGGTCTTTAAAAATAGGCTCGACGATCCTTGCTGGAAGCAGCTCAGTTTACAATTTTTCCAGCACAAATCCAGATTCTGGCTACAATGGTTTCATCACGCAGACAACCACCTACTACAAATTGGCAACACTGAGTCCCAACTCCAGTTTCGCCAACGGTGACTCTGTCCACATTACCGGCCAATTCGGCAACATGGCATACGATCAGTTAGGTACAATCGATATCCTAGTCGCCAACCGATCACACCCAACATTCGCAGTCACTGGCACCGTGGTGGGTAAAGTGCTCGCAGATTCGCATGACCTCCTTGGCTGTTACAATACTGACGGATCCACAGACATTTATTTAAAGCTGCAGCAAAATGAGTACCCAACATGGAATCTCAACATCAGTGGCACGCGTGGCGCCGTTCTGTATGACAAGCCAACTCCTGCGACTACAGCACCTGTCCCGGCAACAGGGCAGTCACTTGTCAGTCTACTCTTCAATCAGCGAGTCAGCTGGCAAGATTGGAGCGGTAACGTCGGGATTGGCTCCACAGTACCATCGTATCTGCTCGATGTTGTGGGTGCTTCAGCAGCCATTAAAGTAGGCAATAGTGGTCTAGGTAGTGGCGCCATTTACCTTGGTAATAGTGGCCACGGTCTTGAGCGTGGTCCAACTGGTTATGATCCCAACGATGTCAGACTTAAGACTGCTGGGACAGGTAAAGTAGTCATAAGTCAGGGTGCGACTGATGTAGCTTGGTTTACCTCAACAGGCAACGTCGGCATCGGAACAGTGACCCCGGGCGCAAAACTTAAAGTAGATGGCGGTCAGATTGCGGGTGCATTCGCGACGAACAGCGGTGCCACGATAGACTGGAATGCCGGTAACGTACAAACGACAAGCGCTGCCGCCGGCGCTATAACATTCACAGATGGCTCTTTTGTCGACGGTGGCGCCTATACCCTGGCCTTCAACAACTCTGTTGGAGGGTCTTACTCATTTGCCAGCACAGGATTGACGTTTAAATGTAACCCAGCGTGTCCGCTGATCGTTACGGCAGGTAAGGACACCGTAGCCACCTTTATAAAGGCCGGATCGACGGTGTACGTATCGTGGGTCAAAGACTTTCAATGAGGGTGGGATTTGATGGTCAGAACACTGTATCATGCAGCAATTTTGTTTCTAGCAGGCATTGCGACAACGGGGATGGCCCAGTTCAACGCGGGCATGTTTGTTCGGGCACCGAAGTCTCTAGTGGGTGACGATGCCACTGGCCGAAATTATTCCGATGGTTCCTATGGTATCACCTGCCATGATTACCTTAATAACGCCATCTATTACGGGAGCACTGGGGACGGCGTTTACTGGATCAAGCCCGGGAGTATGCTAATTAAAGTTTACTGTGATATGAGCACGGACGGTGGCGGCTGGACTGTGATCTTTAAGCATACTTCAGGCGTCGCCAATGATCCCTACGTCCTCTGGGATACGACGACCACTACCAACACTGCCGCTGCAAACAAAGCAACTAGAGAAACTCAAGATTATGTGTCCCGCTATCTCGTAGATTCCTATGTCAGTAATTTCACTCAGGCGCGACTCGAGATATTTCTTTCAGGTAGTATGAAGGCTTATGTCAAGTTAAATGCTAGCGGTGCCACTAAGTATACTTGGGTCGATCGTAGTAGGGTATTGGCTAGTTCCTATACGGATATTACTTCGGCAGCCGCAAACTTTTTTTCTCTTGATGGCCATGCTTACTATACACGTCGCATATTTTTGTCGAGTATTTACGGAGGCTGCGCCGGTGATACGCTTTGGACAGTCTCCATGGGACCGGTCAATGATACCTGTGGGGCTGGGTGGCATACCTACGGTGCCTATCAGATAGGGTTTTGTGATAGCACCACTGCCTGTTTGGCAGCATCGACGACATTTAAAGAAGCCGACACCATGGTGATCACGATGCGGTGATGAACGACCGACACGCATTTGAAATTAAGTCCTCAAATTTTTTCACAAACAACGTCGAAAGGCAGACTACCAATTCAGATGGCAATACGTAGTTGTAGGGACCACAGCGCCCTGATGCAGCGGAATTTTGGCCATAATATTTTTTCCGGATTGACCTATGATAAATCGAGACAAAATTTACCTGCACATAGCTGTGACTGCCGGATCGCTCATCCCTGCTAATGGACTGTCTCAATTTAATGCTGGGATGTTTGTCAAGCCATCCATTGCGATCGTTGGCAATGATACAAACGGTAGAAAATACTCTGACAATTCCTATGCCGCTTCATGTAAGGATTACAAGAACGGAGGTTATTATACTGGTGACACTGGCGACGGTGTCTACTGGATCAAGCCAAGTGATAGCGCTTTTAAAGTCTACTGCGAAATGACCACAAATGGTGGCGGCTGGACTTTAATAGCAAAAATATCGGGAACCGATAGCGTTGATCGGTGGGGTTATGATCAGCTGATTTATAAGGACTCCACGACCCTTGGCGACGCCACAAATCTCAACGCGGCGGATGCAAAATCCACAGCTTACTCAGCAGTTGCTGGTACTCAGATCCTTATTCGACGCCTCAACTTAACGGCCTACGCTGTCCACACTTATTCCGCCACTCCTCTAACATGGGGGCAGTTTTTGACAACCAATTGGACCCAATGTGGACTACAAATCAGTGCTGCGGCAATTGTTTTGCTCGACGACGGACGAGATTCCATAATTGGCAATGGCCTATATTTACATCATTACGATGGGTATGATGCAACCTGCTCGTCCCAGGAGCGAGCCATGTTGTCGGAATACAGGCTTCATCCAGCGGGCTGGAATGAATGCGGTGTGGGTGCTCTGGCGAGCGAACCTGGGGTCTCTTACGTTGATGCTATTTCTTATCCAGCCGGGTCAATCAACGTATCGGCTAATCTTACCGCAATCGCTGAGGATTACGCATTTTTGGTGCGTTAAAATTATCTAAAGATGCTTGCTACAAGATTACTGCCTCCTAGTTTCACGCCAGTCTCCTTTGGTTACCAGATCACGCGAGATAAGCCACCGGCTCCACTAACGACAAACCCTAGTCACTGCAGTTTGATCCCGACTGACGCAAATTCCAAGAAGTGCTCCAGGTGATCGCGAACAATGCCGTCAATGATCTTGAGATTTAATCCCTGGTAATCGTGCACGGCCGTGTTGCGAAAACCAACCATGGCCACCATTTCCTTGTAGAGGCTATCAGTCAAAAGACCTGCCTGTTTAACTAAGGAGAAAGCCTCTCGCGATTCTGTGGGAATCCCTAGTCTCTTGATCCGCACGATGCGCATAGCCAGATCGATACATGCTTGGCATGCACGCTCAAGGTTTAAGAGAACGGAATCTTGCTTAGTTTGACTTATCGATTCGATGGAACTAGCTCCCACCATTTCCTCGCGTATACGCAAAATGCAGCGCTCAATAATTTGAGCTTTGCGCAAAATCACCGGATCAGCTGCCATAGACACTTCCCCTTGCTACAATGTCGGCGATGATTTCGCGACGCTCAAGCTGCAGTGCGGCATACATCGACATAATGCTATTTTCGTACAATGCCACCGCGGGATCAGATTCACCGTGAAGTAAGATGCCGTCCGTCACTGCCTGAAAAGCCATCTCGGTCGGAGTCCTACGGAGATCCAATAAATCAATATCGCGACTAAGTGCGGCACCGAGTTCTGTGCGCAATTCTAGGGCAAGGCTGGCATCTATAGGCGCTAGTCGCATGATAGCGATATCGATATCGCTATCGTCTCGCCCTTCGCCACGCGCCATCGATCCGTAGAGGTATATCGCCTCCACATCGCCGGCAATTCCCAAAATTGTCGTCACAATCTTAGAGCGCTGCGCTTTGCTTAGTGACTTTTTGGTCATGCTGGATCCCAATCACTCCAAGGCCCAGGTAGAACACAAGTAGCTAAAATCTTGACTAAATTTAAGATACCAAAAAACCAAGGTGTAACCCACAGATTTGACCACAATTTACACCTACTGGAAAACGGCAAGAAAAACGGACAAACGCTACCTCAGCCCACCAGCTTTCAACTCACCGCAACCCAATGAAATCACAAGAACTAAAAAATAATTCTAAAGATCCGCCCAAGCCCTGACGAACCAAGTCTTTGAGGGAAAAGAGGGACATTCCGTCCTCCTCTCGAAAGCTTAGGCCCGATCCGATGAGCACTGTACACACCAACTCACCGACCCTGGTCACAGCTGCGATACGCAGACAGATGTGGCTCGTTGCTGTTTTGGTCGTAGCTCTATTCTCAGGACCATCGCTTGCAGTTGGAGAAGAAACTTTCAGCGTGAATTACGCAGGCCGTCTCACACAAGCCAACGGCGCTCCCGTTGAGGGCACAGTAGATATCGATGTGAGTTTCTGGAGTGCTGCCACTGACGGCGCGCAACGCGGTCGCAGTATCAATAAACCCGGCGTCAATTTAAGCAACGGCGTCTTCACCATTGATCTCCCACTGTCGGGTCCTGATCTTGCTGCAGTGTTTGGTAACGGCACCAGCGCTGTCTATATCGAAGTTACTGCCGCCGGCAAAACTTATCCCCGCCAGCGCTTTCTCTATACGCCACTGGCGCTGCGCATCCCAGTAGATGAAACTCACTTCGAGTACAGTGACACGAGTGGCAAGCTTCGCATTAAAATGGACAGCGGAGCTATCGATGGTAGCGTCATGACCAGTGATGGTCGCGGCGGCTTTACGTGGAAAAAAATCGATGCCACGCAGTTAGTCTCCCAAAATCCGGCTGCTGTAACTGGACTGAGCGGTGTTGCCCCCATCACCGTCGCTGGGTCAGGTACAGCACCTAGTATTAGCATCGCTAAGGCTAGCGGTACAGCTTCTGGTTATTTGAGTTCTACTGATTGGTCCACATTCAACACCAAACAAGATGCTTTAGGCTTCGCACCGCTCAACAAAGCGGGAGATACGTTGGGCGGTAACCTCGATATTAACGGCAAGGCCCTTACTGGTCTTGCCACGCCTGCAGACCCAAGTGACGCAGCATCAAAGAGCTACGTCGATACGTTGGCGCTGCGTCGTGATGGATCCATGCCCCTAAGTGCCAATTGGAACGTAGGCGGCAAAGACATCGTCAATGCCGGTAACATCGGCATCGGCTCGACTGAGCCCTCAGCAAAACTCGACCTCGTCGGTCAAATCAAGATCCAAGGTGGCGCGCCCGGTGCGGGTAAAGTCCTCACCAGTGATGCCAACGGCCTTGCATCGTGGACCGCACCGGCCGTTGGTAGCGTCACTTCGATTAATACCGGCGTAGGTCTAACTGGTGGGCCAATTACTGGCACTGGCACGATTAATCTCGCCGACACCAACGTCACGCCTGGCACCTACAACAGAGCCACGATTTCGGTCGATCAGCAAGGACGCCTCACAGCAGCGAGCAGTGGTGCCGCCATTACGGACGCAGATATCGATGCAGCAGCTAA